>CAZZZJ010000677.1:0-1571 GCA_964658355.1 Beijerinckiaceae bacterium | reverse complement strand
TGATCACGTTCACGCTGTTCGAGGCGGCCTACTTCTCCGAGATCATGCGCGCGGGAATCCAGTCGATCCCGAAAGGGCAGACGGGCGCTGCCTATGCCCTTGGCATGACCTACGCGCAGACGATGATCACCGTGGTTCTGCCGCAGGCGTTCCGCAACATGCTGCCGCTGCTGCTGACGCAGACGATCGTGCTCTTCCAGGACACGTCGCTCGTCTACGTGCTGTCGCTGACGGACTTCCTCGGTGCGGCCTCGAAGATCGCCCAGCGCGACGGACGCCTGGTCGAGATGTACCTGTTTGCCGCGGTCGTCTACTTCGCTGTCTGCTTCTCGGCCTCGTTCCTGGTGCGGCGCCTCCAGCGCCGCGTCGCCATCATCCGCTGATCGCCGTACTAAGGACCGCGCCATGACCTCGACGCCGATGCCGGCTCCGACCGCCAAGACACCTGTCGCCCCCGGCTCGATCGCGCCGGCGGATGCCGGCCTGCAGTCCGGCCCGCTCGCGAGCCCGCCGCCGCGGACCGCCACCGGCACGCCGATGATCGCCATCGACAATGTGAGCAAGTGGTACGGCGACTTCCAGGTGCTGACGAACTGCACCACGCAGGTCGCCAAGGGCGAGGTCGTCGTGGTCTGCGGTCCCTCGGGCTCGGGCAAGTCGACCCTGATCAAGTGCGTCAACGCCCTGGAGCCGATCCAGAAGGGGCAGATCACCGTCAACGACACCAAGGTGGTCGACAAGGCCACCGACCTGCCGAAGCTGCGCTCGCGGGTCGGCATGGTGTTCCAGCATTTCGAGCTGTTTCCCCACCTCTCGATCACCGAGAACCTCACCGTCGCCCAGCGCAAGGTGCTGAAGCGCCCGGCGGAGGAAGCGAAGAAGAAGGGTATGGATCTGCTCGCCCGGGTCGGGCTCTCGGCCCATGCCAACAAGTATCCGGGCCAGCTCTCCGGCGGTCAGCAGCAACGCGTCGCGATCGCCCGCGCGCTCGCCATGAACCCGGTGGTGATGCTGTTCGACGAGCCGACCTCGGCCCTCGACCCGGAGATGGTGGGCGAGGTGCTCGACGTGATGGTCGAACTCGCCAAGGAGGGCATGACCATGATGGTCGTGACCCACGAGATGGGCTTCGCCCGCAAGGTCGCCGACCGGGTGATCTTCATGGATCGCGGCGAGATCGTCGAGGATGCCCGCAAGGACGACTTCTTCGGCCAGCCGCGGAGCGAGCGGGCCCAGCAGTTCCTATCGAAGATTCTGCAACACTGATTGTGCCGGGTGGGTCCCGGCGCGCCGCCCGCGCGCCGGGCTCGCCGCTTCAGCGCTTGATCTGGACCGGCCCGTTCATCCCCGGCCAGTCCGAGTAGCCGTTGGCGCCGCCGCCGTACCAGTAGGCCTTGGGCGCCTCCGCGAGCGGTGCCCCCGTGGCGAGCCTCGCGACCAGATCGGGATTGGCGATGTAGGGCCGTCCGAAGCTGAACAGGTCGGCATGGCCCTCGGCCAGCTCCTTCTCGGCCAAGTCCAGCGTGTACTGGTTGTTGCCGACATAGGCGCCGGAGAAGCGCTTGCGCAGA
>CAZZZJ010000676.1:0-1612 GCA_964658355.1 Beijerinckiaceae bacterium | reverse complement strand
CCGTCGCGATCCTGCCCGGCGCCGTCCTGCCCGTCCTGGCGCAGCAACCCCCGCCGCCGGTCTCGACCGCGCCCTCGCCCGCGGAGACGAACCCGCTTCCGACCACCACCGTGCCCAACCCGCCTGCCGATCCGAGCAAATCCGCCGCGCCAGCTCCCGAGAAGGCGATCGCACCGCCTGCCCTGCCGACGGCGAACGCGCCCGCCCCGGCGCAGCCTCCCGCGCGGGCGACGCTGGTGGACGCGCCGAGCAACGCCGACGACGTCGACGCGGTGACGCTGCCGGCCAAGCCTGCCGCGATCCTTTCGGGCAAGACCAAGTGGGAGGAGGCGGTGCCGAGCCTGAAGGAGGCCTTCGCCAAGATCGAGGCGGCTCTCGCCAAGGCCGGCATCGCGCCGACCGGGCGCCCGATCGCGGTCTTCACCCGGACCGACGACGACGGGTTCGCCTACGAGGCGATGATCCCGGTGGCCGCGGCCCCTGAACCCGCGCCGACGACCGGCGACGGCCTGCGCTTCGGCACGACGCCGTCCGGCAAGGCCCTGCGCTTCCCGCACAAGGGCTCCTACGACGACATCGACGGCACCTACGAGACCCTGACGACCTATCTCGACGCCAAGGACATCGTCGTCCAGGACCGCTTCATCGAGGAATACGTCACCGACCTCACCGACAAGGCCGACGACAAGCTCGACGTGAACATCTACGCGCTGACGCGCTAGCCTGCGGCACCGGTCGGAGGGAACCCGGGGAATCGCCGCGGATTCCGCCTCCATGCCCAGCGCTCGCCGCGACGACCTCGACGCCTTCCCCTCGCGCTCCTCGCGCGCGAGCCGCGAGGCGAAGCACGACCAGCCGGATCGTCCCGATCTCAGGGCGAAGGCGCGCGCGATCCACGCGCGTCTCTGCCCGGTCTACGGATGTCCGATCCCGTACTTCCACAGCCTCGACCCGCTCTCCGAGCTGGTGTCGTCGCTGCTCTCACACCGCACGCGCAACGCCGATTCGGGCCGCGCCTTCAAGGCGCTCCGCGCGCGCTTTCCCGACTGGGCGGACCTGCCCGCCGCGCCGGTTGAGACGATCGAGGCCGCGATCCGCGGCGTCACGTGGCCGGAACTGAAGGCGCCGCGCATCCAGGCCGTGCTTCGGGCGGTGGAGGAGCGCCACGGCAGCCTGTCCCTCGACTTCCTCGGAGAGATGCCGGTCGATGCGGCGCGGGCTTGGCTCGAGGCGATCCCCGGGATCGGGCCGAAGACCAGTGCGGCGGTGCTGTCGTTCTCGGTGCTGCGCATGGCGGCGCTGCCGGTGGACAGCCATCACCATCGCGTCGCCCAGCGTCTCGGCCTGATCGGCGAGCGGGTGGATGTCGGCCCGTCGCACGTCGTCCTGCGCGCGCAGCTTCCCGCCGACTGGTCGGCGCAGGACCTCTACGACAACCACGAGATCCTGATGCTGCACGGCCAGCAGGTCTGCCATCATCGCAAGCCGGCCTGCGGCCGCTGCGTGCTGGTCGACCTCTGCCCGAGCGCGCAAGCCGCCTGTCGCGAACCGTAGCCATCCTCGCCTTGACCGGTTCGTCCCCCGGGTGCCAGAAACCCGGCCTTCAAGGGAC
>CAZZZJ010000675.1:0-1621 GCA_964658355.1 Beijerinckiaceae bacterium | reverse complement strand
GCCTGATCGGCCCGAACGGGGCCGGGAAGACCACCGCCTTCAACGTGATGACCGGCTTCCTGAAGCCGAGCCGCGGGCAGGTGCGCTTCCACGGCACCCCGCTCGGGGGCCTCCAGCCCCACGAGATCGTCCGGCTCGGGCTCGCGCGCACCTTCCAGCGCACCAGCGTGTTTCCCGACGACACCGTATTCGACAACGTGATGATCGGCCTGCACCGACGTGGGTCGTCCGGGGACCGTCCGAGCCTCCTCGACACCCTGCTCGGGCGCGACGGCGCCACCGAGCGGGCCTCGCGGAGGCGGGCGCTCGAACTGCTCGACCGGGTCGGCCTCGCCGCGCGTGCCGGCGAGAAGGCGGGCGCGCTCGCCTATGGCGAGCAGCGCCTCGTCGGCGTGGCGCTGGCGCTCGCCAGCGACCCGACGATGCTGCTCCTCGACGAGCCGGTCTCGGGCATGAACGCCTCCGAGACCCAGGTCTTCGTCCGCCTGATCCGCGGCATCCGCGACGACGGCGTCACGATCCTGCTGGTGGAGCACGACATGCCGATGGTCATGGCGGTCTCCGACCGCATCGCCGTGCTGAACCACGGACGCCTGATCGCGCAGGGGCCGCCGGCGGCGATCCGCACCGATCCGGCGGTGATCGAGGCCTATCTCGGCCAGGGCAGCGCGGCCCGCGAGGCCGCCCACCGCGCCGCCGCGGCACGGGAGACGAGCGATGCTTGAGATCCGCGACCTCGTCTGCGGCTACGGACACGTGACGGTGCTGAAAGGTCTCACGCTCGAGGTCCGCGCCGGGCAGCTCGTGGCGCTGGTCGGCGCCAACGGGGCCGGCAAGTCGACGACGCTGCGCGCCATCTCGGGCCTCGTCCCCGCCCGCTCGGGTTCGATCCGCCTGGAGGGCCGCGACATCACCGGGGCCGACCCGCGCCGCGTGCTTGGCCATGGGATCGCGCATTGCCCCGAGGGGCGCCGGGTCTTCCCGCAGATGAGCGTCGCCGAGAACCTCGCGATGGGGGCCTATCTCCGGCGCGACAAGGCCGGCATCGCCGCCGACCTCGCCCGGATCTACGGCGAGTTCCCGCGTCTCGCCGAGCGCCGGGCGCAGGCGGCCGGAACGCTTTCGGGGGGCGAGCAGCAGATGCTGGCGATCGGCCGGGCCCTGATGGCGCGGCCCAAGCTCGTTCTGTTCGACGAGCCGTCGCTGGGGCTCGCCCCCAACATCGTCGAGCGGATGTTCTCGGTGATCCGGGCGATCCGCGATGCCGGGACGACGGTTCTGCTCGTGGAGCAGAACGCCTTCGCGGCCCTCGAACTCTGCGACGACGCCTATCTGTTGGAGACCGGCCGCATCGTGTTGGCCGGCAAGGGCGCCGACCTGATCGCCGACCCGCACGTTCGCGACGCCTACCTCGGTGGCTGACCCGGAACGGCCCGTGCGGATGCCCCTCGGTCCTCTCGACCTTGGCGATGAGTCCGCACCGGTGCCGATCCTCGTGAGAGGGCGACACCTGATCCTCATGCGGGACGGCGCGAGGCTCGTCGCGGCGGAGCGGGCCTGCCCTCACGAAGGCGCCGACCTGTCGCTCGGACGCTGCGCGGCGGGCCGGATCCATTGTCCG
>CAZZZJ010000674.1:0-1627 GCA_964658355.1 Beijerinckiaceae bacterium | reverse complement strand
CCTCAACCCGCAGAGCACGGTGAAGCGTAAGTAGGCGCCCCCGCGCGCCGGGGGAGGGCGGTGGCCGCCCTCCTGCGATGCCGGGACAACGACGCGATGATCGATTCCCACCTGATCGGCCGCGTCGCGTTCGCGCACCGGTTGCCCGTGAAGCCGCCGCTTCCGCCGGGACGGCATCCGCTCGGTCTGTTCCCGGAGCGCGACGCGATCCTGCACGTACCCGGCGGGATCGATCCGCGGAAGCCGACGCCGCTCGTGGTGCTGTTCCACGGCGGCGGGGGCAGCGCGGCGAAGATCCTGCCGATGCTCGAAGCGCATGCGGAGGCGCGGCGCTTCCTGCTCCTGGCGCCGCAATCCGCATTTCCGACCTGGGACATCGTCATCGCCGGCCATGGGCCGGACCGCGAGCGCGTCGAAGCCGCATTGGGCGAGGTCGCGTCGCGTTTCCTGCTCGATCCGTCGCATCTGGCCTTTGCCGGCCATTCGGACGGCGGGAGCTACGCGCTGTCGTCGGGCCTCACCAACGGGGACGTCGTCACCCACGTGATCGCCTCGTCCGCCGGCTTCCTCAGCGTCCAGGTCCAGACCGGAGCGCCGCGGATCTTCGTGTCGCACGGAACCCGGGATGCGCAGATCGCGGTCGCGCATGGCGGCCGGCGGCACGCGGCCCTGCTCGACCGGGCCGGCTACGACACGACGTATGTCGAGTACGACGGCCCGCACGCCTACGACGAGGCGGTGGTGGCGCGAGCGGTCGACTTCTTCCTCGGCGAGCCGGCGGCGGGCTGAAGCGCCCAGCCCGGATCAGGCCGGGGCTCCCTCCAGGATCCCGGTCGCCGGCGCTTCGACCCGCGGCCGCTCCGCATCGCTGAGCAGCGCCGCCACGAGATCGCCCTGCGAGACGATCCCGACGAGGCGGTCGTCCGGACCGACCACCGGCAGATGGTGCAGGCCGAGGCTCGACATCTGCAGGACCACCTCACCGATCGGGCTCTCGGGACGCAGGGTGACGACCGGGGTCGTCATGATGTCCTCGACGGCCCCATGGGGCGCCCGCCCGCGCGCGAGGGTCAGGCTCAGGCGGCGCAAGAATCCCAGGCGCGGGCCGCGCCGGTCCCAGGCCGCTTTGTCGAGGAGGTCGGTCTGCGTGACGATGCCGACCACGCGGGCGCTCTCGTCGGTCACCGGCAGGACCTTGATGTGGTGGCGGCGAAGCAGCGCGAGCGCATCCATCAGCTTTGCGCCGGGTGCGATGGCGACCACGTCGCGCGTCATGATCGCGGCGCAGTCCGTCCCGTCCGAACGCCGTCGGTAGGCGCGGATCTGCGCCTGCCGCAGGATCGCCTCGAGGTCGCTCCGACCGACATCGAGGATCTGGTCGAAGTCTTTCAGCGCCGCGTCGAGATCCTCGGCGCTGAAGCCGCGGGGCGCGGCGACGGGGTCGGGCCGGCCGGCCACGGCCGCGGTGCCGGGATGCGGATAGGGGCGGCCGGTGAGGTTGTTGAACAGGAGCGCCGTAGCCAGAAGCAGGAGCGAGTTCGCGCCGACCGGCCAGACCACGAAGCCGTAGCCGAGATCGTGGATCGCCGGGCCGCCGAGGACCGCGGTGAGCGCGACCGCGCCGCTC
>CAZZZJ010000673.1:0-1632 GCA_964658355.1 Beijerinckiaceae bacterium | reverse complement strand
CTCATCGCCGCGCCGGCCCTCGCGCCCCTCTTCGCCCGCGACGCGCGCGCCGAGGTGAGCCTGTCGGGGCGCGTCGTGGTCGAGGGCATCGAGCGGCCGGTCTTCGGCCGGATCGACCGGCTCGCGGTCGCGGACGGCACGGTGCTGCTCGCCGACTTCAAGACCGGCCGGCCGCCGCCCGAGGGCGCGTTGACGCCGGGGCCCGAGACCGCGCAGATCGCCCTCTACGCCCGGCTGCTCGCGCGGATCTATCCGGATCACCGGATCCAGCCGATGCTGGTCTGGACCTCCGGGCCGGTGATCCGGACCTTGAGCGAGGCGGAGACCGCGGCGGCTCTGGCCGGGCTCGGGCTCGCGGCTGCTTGATGCGGTAGCGCCGTTCCGGTCCCGTGGGTCGCGACCCGCGCCTGCGGCGGGGACCCCCTGCGGAATTGGCGGTTGCGTCCGCTCGCGAGAACCAGCATCAGGCCCCTCGTATTTCGGGCCGTTCGGATCGCCGCCGTCGAGGTGGAGCGAACCGAAGCGCCGTCGCCTGGCGACGCCGTCCGTCATCGTCCAGGTACAGGAAAGCTCGACATCATGAAGACGCGCGCAGCCGTAGCGTGGGAGGCGAAGAAGCCGCTCACCATCGAAACCATCGACATCGAGGGGCCGAAGGCCGGCGAGGTCCTCGTCGAGGTGATGGCGACCGGCATCTGCCATACCGACGCCTACACCCTCTCGGGGCTCGATTCCGAGGGCAAGTTCCCGGCGATCCTCGGCCACGAGGGCGCGGGCATCGTCCGCGAGGTCGGCGCCGGCGTCACCGACCTGAAGGTCGGCGACCACGTCATCCCGCTCTACACGCCAGAATGCCGCAACTGTAAGTCGTGCCTGTCGCAGCGCACCAACCTTTGTACCGCCATCCGCGCGACGCAAGGCCAGGGCGTGATGCCGGACGGCACCAGCCGCTTCAGCTGCACCTCGACCGGCGGCAGCCCGGGCCCGAACACCCTGTTCCACTACATGGGCTGCTCGACCTTCTCGAACTTCACCGTGCTTCCGGCGATCGCGCTGGCGAAGATCCGGGAAGACGCCCCCTTCGACAAGGTCTGCTACATCGGCTGCGGCGTCACCACCGGCATCGGCGCGGTGATCTACACCGCGAAGGTCTGGCCCGGCGCCAACGTCGTGGTGTTCGGCCTCGGCGGCATCGGCCTCAACGTGCTCCAGGCCGCCCGGATGGTGGGGGCCGACAAGATCATCGGCGTCGACATCAATCCCGACAAGCAGGAGATGGCGCGGAAGTTCGGGATGACGCACTTCATCAACCCGAAGGACGTCGGCAACGATCACGTCGTGCAGGCGATCCTCGATGTGACCGGCGGCGGCGCCGACTTCTCGTTCGACTGCACCGGCAACGTCAACGTCATGCGGCAGGCGCTGGAATGCTGCCACCGCGGCTGGGGCGAATCGATCGTCATCGGCGTGGCCGAGGCCGGCAAGGAGATCTCCACCCGCCCGTTCCAGCTCGTCACCGGCCGCGTCTGGAAGGGCTCGGCCTTCGGCGGCGCCCGCGGCCGCACCGACGTGCCGAAGATCGTCGACTGGTACATGGAGGGCAAGATCAACATCGACGACCTGATCACCCAC
>CAZZZJ010000672.1:0-1645 GCA_964658355.1 Beijerinckiaceae bacterium | reverse complement strand
TGACGGTCGAGGATTGCCGGCGCCTCATCGCCGACGGCACCATCACCGGCGGCATGATCCCGAAGATCGAGACCTGCATCTATGCGATCGACCAGGGCGTCGAAGCGGTGGTCATCCTCGACGGCAAGGTCAACCACGCCGTGCTTCTCGAGCTCTTCACCGATTACGGCGCCGGCACCCTGATCCGCCGGAGCTGAAGACCCTCAACCTGCGTCACGATCCTCCGGGGAGCCTGTTCCCCGAAGGATCCCGGCGAGCCCCGCATTCCTTCGGAGGCCGGACATCTCGAACAGAACCCTTCCCGGCGAAAGTCACGTGGCAGCCGCGGACGCCCGCGGTTTCGAGGCCGTCGACACCTGGGTGTTCGACCTCGACAACACGCTCTATCCCAGCGACGCCATGGTTTGGCCGCAGGTGGACGAGCGCATCACGCTGTTCGTCATGCAGCTCTACGGCCTCGACGGCCTCTCGGCGCGGGCCCTGCAGAAGTACTTCTATCACCGCTACGGCACGACCCTGAAGGCGCTGATGATCGAGGAGGGCGTCGACCCGCACGCGTTCCTCGACTTCGCCCACGACATCGACCACGCGACGATCCGGCTCGATCCGGCGCTCGGCGACGCGATCGAGCGGCTGCCCGGGCGCAAGCTGATCCTGACGAACGGATCGCGCAAACATGCCGAGAACGTCGCGAAAAGCCTCGGCATCCTGCATCATTTCGAGGACGTGTTCGACATCGCGGCGGCCGACTTCGTGCCGAAGCCCGAACGCGCGACCTACGAGCGCTTCCTGCTCCAGCACGGGGTTGACCCCCGGCGCGCGGCGCTGTTCGAGGACATCGCCCGCAACCTCGCGGTGCCGCACCAGATGGGCATGGCGACCGTGCTGGTGGTCCCGGCCGCCATCGACCCCTATCGCGAGGCCTTCGAGCAGGAGGCGGTGCGCGAAGCCCATATCGACCACATCACCAACGACCTCGCCGCGTTCCTGCGCACATGCGTGCTGCCCGTCGCGGCGGGTGCCGCATGAGCCCTGCTGCCGCGCAGGCCCTGCATTCGGCCAGGGCGCCGAGCCTAGCCGAGATCGAGGATCTGGCGCTGGCAGCCTTCGCCGCGCTGCCGGAAGAGTTCCGGGCGCTGGCGAAGGACGTCCGCATCGTGGTCGACGATTTTCCCGACGACGAGACGCTGACCGAGATGGATTGCGAGTCCGAGTTCGACCTCCTCGGGCTGTTTCGCGGGATCGGGCTGGCGCAAGCCGGCGAGACCGTGACCGGCCAGATGCCCAACACCGTCTGGCTCTACCGACGCCCTCTGCTGGACTACTGGGCCGAGCACGACGAGACGCTCGGCCACCTCGTCGCCCACGTGATGATCCACGAGATCGGCCACCATGTCGGGCTGTCGGATGCCGACATGGCCGGCATCGAGGCGGCGGCCGACCTTTGATGCAGGATCTCGACTGCGGGGCGGCGGCCCACCGGACCTCAGGGATCCTCACCCATGTGATTTGGGATGAGGCGTCGGCGGCTCGCCCTGCGACGGCAGCTTCAGGCGGCTCACCTTCGGGCGGCGGGTGCGGAACTGGCCGCGCTCGATCGCGACGAAGACCAGGATGGTGATGGCCAGCGTCGTCAGCCACCACA
>CAZZZJ010000671.1:0-1647 GCA_964658355.1 Beijerinckiaceae bacterium | reverse complement strand
ATCGGGCTCGCCACCGCCCAGGGCGGTCCGACCTCGCACACCGCGATCCTGGCCCAGACCCTCGGCATCCCCGCGCTCGTCGCCGGCGGCGCCGGCCTCCTCGGACCGACCAACCGCACCGAGGCGATCCGCGACGGCGGCACCGGCCGCCTCTACCTCGATCCGAGCGAAGCCGACCTCGCCTCCGCCGGCGCCCGGAGCGCGAAGGCGCGGGAGAAGGCGGAAGCCGAGGCGCGCCAGCGCGCGCTTCCCGCCCGCACCCGCGACGGCCTGATGCGGACCGAGTTCCGGTTCCTGGAGCGCGCCGACACCCCGACCGCGGACGACCAGTACGAGATCTCTCGCGCCATGCTCGTTGCCCTCGACTCCCGCCCGCCGATCGTGCGCACCCTCGACATCGGCGGCGACAAGCCGGTGGCGCACCTGCGCCTGCCGAAGGAGGAAAACCCCTTCCTCGGCGTGCGCGGCGCCCGCCTGCTGCTGCGCCGGCCGGACCTGATGGAACCACAGCTGCGCGCGCTCTCCCGGGCGGCCCAGGACGGCGTGCCCCGGGATGCGGCCACGGGCAAGGACGTGCCGCTGTCGATCATGTTCCCGATGATCACGTCGGTGCCGGAGGTGACCCCGCTCCGGGCCCATTGCGAGCGCATCCGCATCGAGATCGGTGCGCCGGAGGTTCCCGTGGGCATCATGATCGAGGTGTCGGCCGCCGCTGCGTCGTCTTCTCGATCGGCACCAACGACCTGACGCAATAGGCCCTCGCCATCGACCGCCGGAACACCGACCTCGCCCCCGAGGCCGACAGCCTCCACCCGGCGGTGCCGCGGCCGATCCACATGACCTGCGAGGGCGCGGCCCGGCACAGGCGCTTCGTCGGCGTCTACGGCGGCATCGCCGGCGATCCGTTCGGGGGCCTGCCGGCTCGCGGGCCTGGGCGTCCACGAGCTCTCGATGACCCCGCGCGACGTCGCGGCGGTGAAGGCGCGCCTGCGCGATTCCGAGACCGGCGGATTGAAGGCGTCCGCCGCCCGCGCCTGCACCCAGGAGGATGCGGCCGCGGTTCGCGCCCTCGAAGGGAGCCTGGCATGAACGGCCCGATCCTCACGATCACCCGCAACCCGGCGATCGACCAGACCGTCATCCTCGACGCGCTGAACCCGGGCCATGTCCACCGGGCGCGCGCGGTGCGCGCGGACGGCGGCGGCAGGGGCGTCAACGTCGCCTGCGGCCTCCCGGATCGGGGGCTGCCGGTCGCGGCCACCGGCGTGCTCGGCTCCGAAAACGCCGCGCCGTTCGCGGCTTTGTTCGCGAAGAAGGGCATCGACGACCGCTTCGTCCGGGTGCCGGGCGAGACCCGGACCAACCTCAAGCTCCGCGACGCGACCCGCGCCGACACCACCGACATCAACCGGCCGGGCCTGGCCGTGACGGCCGAAACCCTGGCCACGATCCGCGCGGTCGCGTGCGACGCCGCGACCGCGGGACGCTTCGTGGTGCTCGCCGGCAGCCTTCCCGAAGGCCTGCCGCCGGAAACCGACGCCGACCTGACCCGGCTCCTGACGGCGCGCGGCGCCCGCATCGTGCTCGACGACTCCGGGCCGGCGCTCGCCGTCGCGCTCGCCGCCGATGCGGAGGCGCTGCCCTTCG
>CAZZZJ010000670.1:0-1648 GCA_964658355.1 Beijerinckiaceae bacterium | reverse complement strand
TGTTCTTCCGCGACAACACGATGATGCTGTTCGGCGACGCCAAGAAGACCGTCGAGAGCATCCTGAAGAACCTCGAATAAGCTACTACAGCGAGCTCGGAGGCGCCGCGAGGCGTCCTCCGGGCTTGTGCTTACGTTATCCCTTCGAAGCGATCATCGCCGCCGCCGCCGTCACGACAAGAAGGGCGGTCGCCCGATAGACCCAAAGCGCCGCCGGCTCGAGGCGGCGCGTCTTTGGGGGCATGGTCAGGGCGATCGGCGCCTGCAGGCCGATGGCGATCATCGCGCAGAGCGTGCCGACAACGAGCCAGCGCTCGCTCGGCCCCCAGGCCCCTCGATGAAGCGCATGCCAGAGGTAGATGCCGGCAAGCATGTTGATCACCGCCACGATCAGCATTAGCCGAAGCCACGCCGCACTCGCCCGGCCGAACCCGGCGACGCCGAGCGTGGTCACGGCCCATGTCGCACCCATGGCAACGTGAAGCGCGATGACCATGAAGATTATCTGCATGCCGCAAGGCTTTGTCGCGCGGCCGCGCTCGCGTCAATCGATGCGATAGTGGATCGGCTTGAAGCTGCCGTTGTTCGACTGCAGCGCGGAGCATGCCGTCAAGCCGATGATCAGGTCCTGCTCCGCCCGAAACGTGATGTGGTCGCCCGCCTTGCTGCGCGGTGGCTCGACGCGCAAGACGCCGGTCTCGCTGTCGATAGGCACATTCATGAAGCAGTTGAACGCAACAGGGATGCGATCCGCCTCGATGCCGAAGGGCGCGAGCGCTTCGGCGAGGTTTCCGAAGCATCCGCGATGCGGCTCCCGATCGCCGTAGATGATGCGGAAGGTGTCCTTCGAGCACGGCGTCAGCAGGAAGTCGTGCCGTCCGACGGTGTCCTCGACGATCCGCAGCATGACGTTGCTGCGGTTCGAGAAAAGCTGGTCTCCCGTCGTCAGATAGATGCGGCTCGCATAGTCGAACGTCCGCCCCGACGAGATAACCTCGTCGACGTCGTGACGATTGAACGCGAGAAGGTCGGCGACCTGCTCTCCGCGGGGATCGATCACCGTGAGCTTCTGCCCCCGCGCGAGGACGAACGCGGTGCCAGAGCGCGGTGGGATTTCAAGGATTTGCGTTGACGACGTGACGTCGGTCACGAGCGCACGACGCGCACGAGTCCGGCCCCGTGCTGGCCGGGATCCGGGATGACCGCGCCCGTCTCCGCCGCGCCTTTGAGGAAGGCAATGTGCGCCGCCTCGATCCGCTGACCCGGCATAAGCCGAGGGATCTCGGGGGGTGCGGGCGACACGATCTCGGCGGCGATCCGTCCGACCGCATCGTCGTAGGCCACCTGCTCGACGTCGCCGTAGAAGGCGTCCGCGGCGGGCATCGCGAATTCCAACGTCAGGTCGGCGTAACGCGGCACGTCGTCGGGGATCCGGCAGAATTGCTTGGGATCGTTCCGTGCGGCACTTGCCAGGTCGCGCACCCCCTCGACCAGGCGGTCTGCGACCTCTTCCGTCTTGCCGATGCCGAACACAGCGACGAGGTGGCGGGCATCGCTCACAACGACACTGACCCGGCGCTCGCGCTGCAGCCACTCGTCGGCCTGGCTTCCCGTCATGCCGAGACCGGAGACGTCGAAAACGATCTTCG
>CAZZZJ010000669.1:0-1651 GCA_964658355.1 Beijerinckiaceae bacterium | reverse complement strand
TACCTCGCCGCCGCCGGCATCGGCACGATCGGCATCGTCGACGACGACACGGTCTCGCTCTCGAACCTCCAGCGGCAGATCATTCACGGAACGCCCGATCTCGGGCGGCCGAAGGTGGCGAGTGCGGCGGACGCGGTCGCCCGCCTCAATCCGCACGTCCGCGTGGTGGCGCATGCGATGCGGATCGATGCCGCGACGGCGGAGGCGCTGGCGGCCGACTACGATGTGATCGCCGACGGCTCCGACAACTTTGCGACGCGCTACGCCGTCTCCGACGCCTGCTATCGCGCGCGTCGTCCCCTGGTGACCGCCGCGCTCGGCCGCTTCGACGGCACCCTCACCACGATCCGCGCCCACGAGACCGGACCGGACGGCACCCCGAACCCCACCTATCGCTGCCTCTTCCCGAACCCACCGCCGCCGGGCACCGTCGCGCCCTGTGCCGAGGCCGGGGTGCTCGGGGCGCTGGCCGGGGTGATGGGCTCCCTGATGGCGATGGAGGTGATCCGCGCGGTGACCGGCTTCGGGGAACCGCTGGTCGGCCGCCTGCTGATGGTCGACGCCCGCGCCATGCGGTTCGAGACCTTGGGCTACGCCTGGGACGACACGAACCCGCTCAGCGGTTCGGCGCCGTCACAAACCTGACGGCGGCATCCACTCCGCCTCGGCCGTCGCCTTGCCGAGGCAGCATTTCTTGAACTTCTTGCCGCTGCCGCACGGGCACGGATCGTTGCGGCCGACATCCTTGAACGGATTGATCGTCGGCATGCCGTAGCCCGCCCTGGTCCAGGCAAGCTGGGCGATCGGATCGTCGAGATAGCCGTGGTTCCATTCGTCGAGGCGCGACCGGTCGGCCGGCTTGCGCTCGGCCTCGCGCAAGGTCTCCTTGAACCAGTCGGCGTCGCTGAACTCGTCGGTGATGCGCTTGTCGCGGCGTGCCGCCTCCGCCCGCGGGGCGAGTTCGCGCAGGCCGAGATAGGCGATCGCCTCCTCCCAGGCGATCCAACCGATGCCGCCCTCCACCGCCGCCTGCGCGTCGTCGAAACGGGCCAGCAGGTCGCGCATGGTGTCGCGCGCGATCCGGCCGTCGATCGTGAGGAACACGCAGGCCGCGAGCAGCGCCTGTCGCACCGCGTCGTCGACAGTGCTGTCGAGGATCAGGCGGAAGATCTCGTCGGTCCGCCCATCGAACAGGCTCGCGACCATCCGGGCCAGCGTCGTCGTGACCGCGTCGCCTAGCACCGCGTCCACGGTCTCCTCGTCCTCGCGCAGAAACCGCAGGAGCGGCGGCAGGAGCCGCGCATCGCGGGCATGCGCCAGGACATGGAGTCCCCAGAACAGGAGGTTGTCCTGCTCCGGCGTCGATTCGGCGCTCTCGGTCGCGACGGCGAGGAGCCGAAGGGTCTCCTCGGCGACGAGTGCGGGCTCGGCCAGCGCGCGTCGAAGCTCCTTCTCGGGCAGGTTCTCGGCCAGGGACAGCGCCTGACGAAGGGCTTCCGCGTCGGTCATGGTCTCGACTCCAACGGGCGATGTCATCAGCTGCGCAACGTCGCGCCGGTCTTACGGCCGACCTCGGCGACGATCCGGGCGCTCACAGCCTCGATCTCCGCATCGGTCAGGGTCCGCTCCGTCGGCTGCAGCCGCACGGCGA
>CAZZZJ010000668.1:0-1657 GCA_964658355.1 Beijerinckiaceae bacterium | reverse complement strand
GAGGTGGCGCGCATCTTCGTCAACCCGGCGATCAAGAAGGCCCTGTGCCGGGAGGCGGACGGCAGCCGCGGCTGGCTGCGCAAGGTGCGGCCGATGTACGGTCACAACTACCACTACCATATCCGGCTCTCCTGCCCGGACGGCCAGGATTCCTGCGGCGACCAGGCCGCCCCGCCGCCGGGCGACGGCTGCGGCGTGGAACTCGCCTACTGGTTCAGCGACGCGATCCTCCATCCGAAGCCGCCCAAGACCAAGCCGAAGCCGCGGCCGCCGATGACCATGGCGGCCCTGCCGGCCGAATGCCGGATGGTGCTGAAGGCGCGCTGAAGGCGAAGGATCGCAGGCGGACGGGTCCCCTTCACCTCATCTCGAAGTGGTGGATTGGACGATGGATCCCCGGCCCGTGTGATTACGAAAGCTCTTCCCCCGGCGTCGGCTCGGCCGCGGCGGCGCCGGGCTCTGGTGCGGGTGCCGGGGGCGCGGCCGGCGCCTCGTCCACGAGCGTGCCGATCAGGTCGAGCAGCGCCCGATGCTCCGGGCCCCCGGCGCCCGCGCGCAGGAACACGCCGACCGGGGTCTCGGAGGCGCGCCCGCCCGACGACGCGTTCGGCTCGTGCAGGATGGCGACGTCGGCGCCGTCTCCGCGGCGGAGCCACCAGCGGTCGCCGTTCTCGCTGGCGTGGATCAGGCGTCGATCGGTCTTCATGATGGTTCGGCCCCGGACTATCCGACGGGAAAGTCCTCGGGCGGCGTTTCGCTCCCGACCTCCTCAGGCGTCGGACTGCCGTCGGACGAGACTGTGGGTGAGCTGGTCGGCGAACTTCGCCGCCGCGACGGAGAGCAGGCGCCCGCGCAGCTGCCCCAAGATCATCACCATCGGGTCGAGGTCGCGGGCGTCGATCGGGCGGCTGACGAGGCGTGGATCGTCGGGGATGCCGCTCGGAACCTGCAGGCTGACGACCGCCTCGCGCAGCACCAGGTTGCGCAGGAATTCGAGCGAACTCGATTCGACCACCGGCCCGAGCGGCACGCCCTTTCGCGCCAGGGCCTGTTCCAGGTGCAGGCGGATCGCCAGAGACCGGTCGGGCAGCGCCATCACGTGGGCGAGGCAGTCGCGCAGGCGCACCGGCCCGGTCTCGCGGGCGAGCGGGTGGCCAGCCCGCATCAGCGCGCAGAGCGGCTGGCGGCAGGAATACAGCACGTGAAGGTCCGCCGATGGAGGCGGCTGCAGCACCAGGGCGAGGTCGGCCTCGAAGGACGTCAGCGCCGCCACCGCCTGGACGTGGTCGCGGACCTGCACCGTGAAGCCGACCATCGGAAACTTAGCGCGGTAGGCCTGAACCTCCTCCGGCACCACCTGCGTCACGAAGGCTTGGCTGCACGCGAGGGCCACGTGCCCGCGCCGGACCCCCGAAAGGTCGGCGATCTGCGAGCGCACCCGCTCCAGGTCGGCGAGTTGGTCGCGCGCGTGCCGGACCAGCAGTTCGCCGGCCGCGTTGAGCCGCATCCCCTGGGCCAGCCGCTCGAAGATCGGCGTGCCGAGTTCGTACTCAATGTCCTGGACCTGACGGGTCAGCGCCGAGGGGGCGATGTTCAAGCGCTCGGCCGCCCGCCGGATCGAGCCGCTGCGGGCGATCTCGGCGACGTAGGCCAGCGT
>CAZZZJ010000667.1:0-1676 GCA_964658355.1 Beijerinckiaceae bacterium | reverse complement strand
GTGGTGTCGTCGTCCTCGTCGTCGACCACGAGCGTGTCGTCGTCGGCGACCTCTCCGTCGGCATCCGGCTCGATGACGTCGTCGCCCTCGGCTTCGTTATCCGTATCCTTCTCGGTCTCCTCGGCCTCGACCTCGTCGAGGGAGACCAGTTCCGGACCGGCGGCGTCGGCCTCGTCGTCGTCGGCGACCGGCTCCTTGCGGGCGGCGATCGGCGCGGACCGGCTGGCGAACGGGGTGAGGGCGGCGGTCGGGACGACCTCGCCGGAATAGGGGGAAACCACCGGATCACGACCGAGGTCGTAGAACTTCCTGCCGGTCGTCGGGCAGATCCGTTTGGTGCCGAGTTCGGGACGAGCCACGTGCGCCTTCCTGTGTCAGTGCGAACAAGCCCCGTGATGTCGTGGGTTTTGACGCGGTGTCAATTCATGCCGCTCGATGCGTGCATGGCGGCCCTGCGACGGAGACTGGGGAAAGGGTCGCGAACGGCTGCTGGAACGCTGTCGACGGTCCGCTCGTTCGGTCTCCACATTCACGGAGAGCCAAGCTCATGAAACTCGCAATCCTCGCCGGCCTTCTCGCCCTCGGTGCGCTCGCCCAATCGGCCCCCGCGGAGGCGAAGGGCTGCATCAAGGGCGCCATCGTCGGCGGTGTCGCCGGCCACATGGCCGGCCACGGCAAGATGGGCGCGGCCGCCGGCTGCGCCGTCGGACACCACAACGCCAACAAGAAGGACAAGCAGAGTTAAGCCAGCAACACTCCGGCCTCGCCGTCCCTCGGGTCGGCGGGGCTGGACATGCGCCGGACACTCCCGAAAGCCGGGACGAGATCGACCAATCGGGAAAAGGTGGGTCCCAGGGCCGAAGCCCCGGGTTCTGTTTCGACGGTTACCCTACCGCAAGATGCTTACGCCGCGAGGCGGGCATCCATGACAACGTTATCGTTGGCATTTAGGATTTGGTCAGGTGCCCGAAACGGGGGTTGCCCGCGTCGAACCGGTCGAGTCCCTACCGACAGTCGCATCGTACCTCACCGAAGTGAAGCTGAACTCGCGATCCCTTTACCGCCCAGTCGAACCTATTTCGCCCCCATCAGAAACGCAGCCGCCGAAGCCATCGCCCGCTGCGTTCGTGGTGGAGGCGCCGGAGTACTGCCCTCCGGGTCCTGAAACGTTATTACGAACCGGTCATCAACCGCAGGGTCGATATAGCCCATGGCCGGTCGAAAATCCAGATCCCCGTTCGGCGAGCAAGCGGCCCGGCCTTAACCCTTCGCTCACTCCGATGCGCGACGAGCCGGCCGTGGCTTCTCGCAAACAGGGTTCTTCCATGACCGACACGATCGGCATTGCCGGCGACCGCATCCGCTCCATCGTCGAACGGATCGAGCAGGTCGACGAGGAGATCAAGGTGCTGATGGAGGCCAAAAAGGAGATCTTCGCCGAGGCCAAGGGCGAAGGCCTCGACGTGAAGATCCTCAAGGAGATCATCCGCCTTCGCAAGCTCGACCAGGATGCGCGCGACGAGCACGAGACGCTGCTCGACGTCTACATGCGCGCGATGGATGCGCCCGCACCGAAGCCCGAGGCGATCGCCGCCTGAATGGCGGTTGCGCGGACCGGATCCAATCGTCTCGGCTTGAAGTGACGCGGCGCGCTTCCCTCCCCCGTTCGCGGGGGA
>CAZZZJ010000666.1:0-1687 GCA_964658355.1 Beijerinckiaceae bacterium | reverse complement strand
TTCGGCGTCGCCAACGTCCATCTCTCGCACGGCCAGATGCTGAACCGGCGCCAGCTGCGCCGCATCGTCGAGACGCTGCCCGAGCGCTCGGCGATCCTGGGCGACTACAACATCGTCGGGCCGGCGCTGGTGCCGGGGTTTCGCGACGTCGGCCCGCGCCGGTCGACCCATGCCATGGTCGAGATGCTGCCGCTCCGCCTCGACCGCTGCCTCGTGCGAGGTCTCGTCTGCGGCGAGCACGCCGTGCTGCCGCGCGGGCCCTCCGATCATCGGCCGATCGTCGTCCACCTCAGTCCCGCGCCGCCGGGGGAGGCCCCGCGCCTGCGCTTCAGAGGTATGGCAGCAGCAGTCGCACGCCTGCGTCGCGCAAACGGACGGGGAGGAGCCGCGCGTTGACCGCCTCCAGGGTCAGCGCCGTCTCCATCTTGCCCTTGATGAACATCTCAAGCTGAGCGGCGAGGTCGACGTCGTGGATCTCGACGTTGAGTTCGAAGTTCAGGCGGAAGCTGCGCATGTCCCAGTTCGCGCTGCCGACGAAGCACCACGCGCCGTCCACCACCATCGCCTTCGAATGGTCGAACGGCGGCTCGTCGAGCCAGATCCGTACGCCGTTGCGGATCAGCGGCGCGACGTGCGCGCGGGTCGCCCAATCGATGAAGTGGTGATCGCTGACCCGCGGGATGACGATGTCGACCGCGATCCCGCGCTGCGCCGCCAGGATGAGGGCGTTCATCACGACCTCGTCCGGCAGGAAGTAGGGGGTCACGATGCGCACGGAGCGGCGCGTGCAGGCGAGCGCCTGCAGGATCACGAACTCGATCTTCTCGACATCGGCGTCCGGTCCGGAGACGACGACACGCGCGATCGAGTGTCCTGCGGGTCGCAGGTCAGGAAACCAGTCCGGACCATCGAGCAGTCCGCCGTCGGCGAACGCCCAGTCGGCGCAGAAGGCCAGCATCAGCTGCTCGACGACGGGGCCGGCGACGTGGAAATGGGTGTCGCGGATCGGATGGTCCGGACGGGTCCGCAGCCGGTTCGGCTGTGAGATGTTGAGGCCGCCGGTGAAGGCCTCGCGCCCGTCGAGGATCAGCAGCTTCTTGTGGGTCCGCAGGTTGAGGAAGGGCATCCGCCAAGGCACGGCGGAGTGCATGAACAGGGCGGCCGGCACGCCCTCCGACCGCAGCCGCCGGAAGGCCGCGGCATGGAAATAGCCGCCGCCGATGCCGTCGATCAGGACCCGCACCGCGACGCCGCGATCCTGCGCCGCCTTCAAGGCCGCACAGAAGGTCCGTCCGGTGGCGTCGTCGCGAAAGATGTAGCTCGACAAGGCGATGCTGGTGCGGGCCTCGCCGATCGCAGCCAGCATGGCCGGATAGGCGGCATCGCCGTTGCGGAACAGGCGAATGGCGTTCCCTTCGAGCGCCGGGAGGCCGGTGATGCGACGCACCGCCTTGTCCAGCGGCCACATCACCTCGGGCACGACGGCGTCCTCGGTGTTGGGCTCACCCGGCGCGGCGGAGGGTTTCGACTGGAACTTGCGGGCTCGGCGCTCGACGCGGTTGATCCCGAACAGCAGGTACAGGGCGGTCCCGAACACCGGCGACAGCCAGGCCAGCCCGATCCAGCCGACCGCGACGCTGACCCGGCGCTTGCGCAGCAGCGCGTGCAGGGTGACGCCGAGCGCCAG
>CAZZZJ010000665.1:0-1689 GCA_964658355.1 Beijerinckiaceae bacterium | reverse complement strand
ACCGGCGCGCGAGCGCAAGGGGCTTGGCGCCGCGCTCCGGCTCCGCCTCCAGGATCGCCAGGGCTTCGAGCGCCGCGGCCGCGGAGGCCGGCGGCAGCCCGGTCGTGTAGACGAAGCTGCGCGCCCGGCTGGTCAGGAGGTCGCAGACGGCCTGCGAGGCGCAGAGATAGCCCCCGTAGGAGCCGAGCGACTTCGACAGGGTCCCCATTTCGAGGGGCGCCCGCGGGCCGCCCTCGACCACGCCGATTCCGTGCGCGTCGTCGACCAGGGTCCAGGCATCGTGGGCCTCGGCGAGGGTCAGGACGTCGCCGAGCGGCGCGCGGTCCCCATCCATGCTGAACACCCGTTCGGTCAGGATCATCGCCCGGCGATGCCCGGCGCGATGCTCCGAAAGAAGCCGGTCGAGGTCGGCGACGTCGTTGTGACGGAACGGCAGGATCGTGGCGCTGGAGATCCGCGCGCCGCCCCACATGCAGGCATGGGCGAGCGCGTCGACGAGGATGAGGTCGCCCGCGCCGACGAGCGCCGGGGTGATGCCCAGGTTGGCGAGGTAGCCGCTGCCGAACACCAGCGCGGCCTCGGTCCCCTTGTGCTCGGCGAGCCGCGCTTCGAGCCGGGCCAGGAGCGGGTGGTTGCCGGTCACCAGCCGCGAGCCGCCGGAACCGGCACCGTAGGCGGCGACGGCCGCCTGCGCGGCCGCGACCACCCGCGGGTCGTGGCTCAGGCCGAGATAGTCGTTGCAGGAAAACGAGACGAGGCGGCGGCCGCCGCGCTCGGTCATCGCCTCGGCGGCGCGGATCGTCGGCACGAGGCGGCGGCGCAGGGCGGCGGCGTCCAGGCCGGAGAGCTTGTCGCGGGCGAAGGATTCGAGGCTCGACATTGGGTCTCAAGGCGCCGCGGTGCCGACCGGAGTCAAGCCCGGCCCCGAGGCCAGGTTGACCGCCGCCGCGCGTCGCAGCATCGATCCGCGGATGCCCATCGACGATCCGAGCGCCGCGCATCTGTGGCGGCCCTACACGCAGATGAAGCGCGCGGCTTCCCCGCTCGAGGCGGTGCGCACGCATGGCTCCCGCATCGTGCTGGCCGACGGCCGCGAACTCATCGACGGGATCGCCTCATGGTGGACGGCGGTGCACGGCTACAACCATCCCCACATCGCGGCCGCGGTCGCCGGACAGCTCGACGCCATGCCGCACGTGATGTTCGGCGGCCTGACGCACGCGCCCGCGGAGCGGCTGGCGAGCCGACTCGCCGCGCTCCTTCCCGGCGACCTGAACCACGTGTTCTTCACCGATTCGGGATCGGTCGCCGTCGAGGTCGCCCTGAAGATGGCGGTGCAGTTCTGGCTGAACCGCGGCGAGGTCGGCCGCACCCGCATCCTCGCGTTTCGCGGCGGCTACCACGGTGACACGATGGGGGCGATGTCGGTCTGCGATCCCGAGGAGGGTATGCACCGCCGCTTCGGCGCCTTCCTGCCGAGCCAGGTCTTCTGCGATCTGCCGCGCTCCGAGGCGGATATCGCCGCGCTCGAGAGCGCCCTCGCGCGTCACCGCGCGGAACTCGCCGCGGTCATCGTCGAGCCGCTGGTTCAGGGTGCCGGCGGCATGCGCATGCATCCGCCCGACGTGCTGGCGACGATCGCACGCCTCGCCCGCCGACACGGCCTGCCGCTGATCCTGGACGAGATCT
>CAZZZJ010000664.1:0-1692 GCA_964658355.1 Beijerinckiaceae bacterium | reverse complement strand
TCGTCTCGCCGCCGCTTCCTCCGGTCGATGCCGGCGGACGCGGCGGCGCTAGAATCTAGGTGCACGACGCCACGCGGGAGGGCGTTGCAGGCATAGGGAGGGCTCATGTCCAGGAACGCCACGGCGCCGATTCGTCAGGGTCTCGCATGGGCCGCCCTGATGGGCGGCCTGATTGCCGCGCCCGCATCGGCAGCCGAGCCGTCCGGCCCGCTGACGGTCGCGAGGCAGGGGAGCTTCTTCGTCGGCGGACACGATGTCGCTTCCGAGACGCTCTCCACGCTGCCGGCTTATGCCGCGTCGGGCACGATCAGCGTCGATCAGGTCTACGTGCACTACCAGATCCCTGTCGAAGCGAAGCGGCCGGCGGTGGTGCTGATCCACGGCTGCTGCCTCACCGGCAAGACCTGGGAGACGACGCCGGACGGGCGCATGGGCTGGGACGAGTTCTTCGTCCGCGAGGGTTTTCCGACCTACGTGATCGACCAGGCCGGACGCGGCCGCTCGGCGGTGAACCCGTCGGCGATCAACGCGGTGAAGACCGGCAAGGCGACGCCCGAGACCCTGCCGCCGGTGGTCTCGGCGGGCCAAGAGGCCGCTTGGGCGATCTTCCGGTTCGGCCTGACATACCCCGAGGTGTTTCCGGGGATGCAATATCCCCTGGAGGCGAAAGTCGAGTTCTGGAAGCAGATGGTCGCCGATTGGGCCGCGACCCTGCCGAGCCCGAACCCGACCGTGCCGGCCCTGTCCGAACTCGCGAAGAAGCTCGACGGCGCGATCCTGATCAGCCACTCGCAATCGGGCATCTACCCGTTCCAGACCGCGGCGCTCGATCGCTCGGGCATCCGCGGCCTCGTGGCGATCGAGCCGGCCGCCTGCCCCGATCCCGCCAAGGACGATATGGCGCCCTACAAGGACCTGCCGATCCTCGTGCTGTGGGGCGACTACGTCGATCTCGTGCCGCGCTGGGCGCCACGGCTGAAGCTCTGCCGCGCCTTCGTCGAGGCCGCCAACAAGGCCGGTGGCAAGGCCGAGCTCGTGCTGCTGCCGGAAGTCGGGATGACGGGCAACTCGCACATGTTGATGCAGGACCGGAACAGCCTGACGGTCGCGGCGTGGCTCACCGGATGGCTCGACGCGCACGTGCCGATCCGGCCGTGACGTCGCGCTGGCCCATTATCCGGTCGCCTCGTCCTTGAGTGCCTGAAGCCCTTCGCGGTAGGTCGGGAAGGCGAGGTCGACCCCGAGTTCCTCGCGGATGAGGCGGTTCCGCACGCGCTTGTTCTCGCCGTAGAAGCTGCGCGCCATCGGCGAGAGGTCTGCGGTCTCGAAGTCGACCTCCGACGGCAGGGGCAGGCCGGTGAGCGCGGCGGCGTATTCGGTCACGGTCTGCGGCGCCGCCGGCTCGTCGTCGGTGACGTTGTAGACCGCGCCCGGCCGCGGCTTGTCGAGCGAGGCGAGCAGCGTCGTCGCGATGTCGTCGATGTGGATGCGGTTGAAGACCTGGCCCGCCTTGACGATGCGTTGGGACCGGCCCTCGCGCAGCTTCACGATCGGGTTGCGGCCGGGGCCGTAGATCCCCGACAGCCGGAATACCTGCACGGCCTTGCCGGTCTCCGCACCGAGCGCGAGCCAGGCGTTCTCAACGGCGAGGCGCCCCTGCGAGCGCGCGCTCTTCGGGGTCGCCGGTGTGGT
>CAZZZJ010000663.1:0-1701 GCA_964658355.1 Beijerinckiaceae bacterium | reverse complement strand
GTCGAAGACTGCGGGGCTCTGATGCTGGGGTACGCGTTCTGATGCGGATCGATCTCATGGCCGGGGCGAGTCTCTCGGCGGCGGCGCTACGGACGGCGCCGGAGCCCACAATCCTGGTGTTCGATTCCGGGCTCGGCGGGCTGACGGTGCTGGAGCAGGTACGTCGCGCCCGGCCCGATGCCCGCTACGTCTACGCCGCGGACGACGCGGCCTTCCCTTACGGCCGTCTCTCGGAATCCGTGCTGGTCCAGCGCGTGCTCGACGTGATGGCCCGCCTGATCGCCACGCACCGGCCCGACCTCGTTGTCATCGCCTGCAACACCGCGTCGACGCTCGTGCTGCCGGCCCTGCGCCAGCGCTTCCCGACCCCGTTCGTCGGCGTGGTGCCGCCGATCAAGCCGGCGGCCGAGACCAGCCGCTCGCGCCTCGTCTCGCTGCTGGCGACGCCGGGCACCGTCGCCCGCTCGTACACGCGCGACCTGATCGCGACCTATGCCGAGGCGTGTTCGGTCACATCCGTCGGTTCGGCCCATCTCGCCAACTTTGCCGAGGCGGAGCTCGCCGGCAGCCCCGTGGACGACGCGGCGATCGCCGCCGAGATCGCGCCCTGCTTCGTCACCGCGGAGGATGGGCGCCGCACCGACGTCGTCTGCCTCGCCTGCACCCACTATCCGCTGCTGCGCGCGCGCTTCGAGCAGCTCGCGCCCTGGCCGGTCGTCTGGATCGATCCGGCGCCGGCCATCGCCCGGCGGGTGACGCAATTGCTCGGCGGCATTCCGCGCGACGCGCGCTCCGATGAGGGGCCGGTGCTCGGCGCCTTCACCGGCGGCGCGACGCTGACCGGGCGTCTCCGCGCCTCGCTGGAGCATCGCGGGATCCAGGCGGTCGGCATCGACCCGATGCCGCTGACGCTGCAATAGGCTCCGACGCCGGAGCCCGCCCGATCAATGCCGAATCGCCGCGAGGCCGTCCTGCCGTGGCCGCTCGGCGACTGGTCGCCGCCGGAGCGTTGCGGCCTTGCAGGCTGCGTAGGCGAAGGCGCCGCCGAGCCCGAACAGGGCGAGGTCGAAACCGAGAAAGACCGCGTCGCCGTCCCGTAAGCTCGCGAGGACGTGACGCCCGCTGGTGAGTCCGCCGACGACCGGGACACTGGTGAGAAGGGCGGCGGCCGCAGCCAGCATGACGGTCCATCCGGTTCGCGGCGTGAGCGCCAGCGGCACCAGCGCAGCGACGATCCAGGCGCCGAAGAAGACCATCACCTCGGCCTCCTTGCGCTCGGCCATCCCGAGCGGCAGCAGGCGGTTCGCCAGAAAGAAGCAGGCGATCGCGATCGGCATCCCGGCGATGGTGCCGACGTTGAGGGCCTGGACCAGACGCATTCCAAGATGCGGCTTGGCCTGCACCCCGGGCTTGGGCACCCGCGCCACCGTCCACAGGATCAGCCCGGTCGCCACCATGGCGGCGCCCATCACGCCACTGAGGAAGAACAGGAGCCGGAGGGCGGGGCCGGCGAAATGGGCCTCGTGCAGGCCGACCATCGTGGTGAAGGCGCCCGCGGCTGGCTTCATCTCGCCCAGGGTCTCGACCACCGCTCCGGTGGTGCCGTCGAAGGCGACCTGCGGATGGCGGTGCATCAGGCCACGAGGCTCCTCGAACACGACGACGACCGTGGCGTTGGCGTCCCCCGGGTTCTGCACGGTG
>CAZZZJ010000662.1:0-1703 GCA_964658355.1 Beijerinckiaceae bacterium | reverse complement strand
GCTCGCCCGGCCAAGACTGCGATGCCGATCGCGGCGCATCCCGCGAGGGCGTCGGCGACGCCCTGGCCGAGCCATTCGACAAACCCGAGGATCGCCATGAAACAGCCCTCCGAATCGCGTTTCAGACTGAGTGTCCGATCGTTAACGAAGGGTTAATCCGGACGCGTCGCGTCCTGCTTCGCCGACCCGTCGCGCCGCGGCGGGATCTGTCCGGCACCGCAACCGTTAAGCCACCATTAACCCCGACGCTCCGATTGAGCGATGGAAGCGGCCGGGTTCACAGGAGGTCTCCACGGCATGACCTGCTGGTCCGATTCGTGGCCCGTCCTGTGGCTTGCCCCGGCCTTGGCCCTTGCGAGCCTGCCCCTTGCGCGTTTGCCGGCCGCGGCGCAGGAACCGCTGTTCCTGCGCATCCGTCCCTCGGATGCGGCGCCGCCCGCGATCGGCTCCGGCGGAGCCGATGCGGAGATCGCGGCGGCGCGAGCGGCACGCGAGGCGGTGTGGGAGCGCAGCACGATCCGCGCGAACATCGCCATCGCCTCGGTCTGCACCGGCTGCCTCGGACGGCCGCCGGCGCCGACGCCCCGACGGCCCGAGCGGCCGCGGCCGATTACACCGCCGGAGAGCGCGCAGGCCGCGCTCGCTCCGGCCGATCCTTCCCCCGACGCGGCCTCCGGCTCCGCCGTCGCCCCGACATCGACCCGAGGTGATCCATGACCCAAGCCCATCCGACCAGCGGCGCCGAGCCCGATGCCGCCTGCCCGGTCTCGCTGGAACTGCTCGGCGAGGTCTACCGCGCCGACGAGTACGACTTCCCCGAGATCGTCGCCGGCATCCCGCCGCTGAAGCGGGCACAGCTCGCGGCCTACCTCTACGGCAAGAGCCACATGCACCAGCTCGGCCTCAAGGTGGCCCGCGCCTGCGAGCGCGAGGACCTGATCAGGGTCGCCGGCGAGGTCGGCTCGGTGATCCACGGTCAGGCCCATCTCAAGCCCGCGCCCGCGCCCGTCCCCGTGGTCGAGGCCGGCACCCCGAAGCCGAAGAAGGTCAGCCTCGGCGGGCCCGCGAAGAAGATCAGCCTCGGCGGCTCGGCCGCCAAGGGCCGCAGCTTCGACTGAGACGCCACAGCCTCGCGAAGTCGGGATGCAGCATCGGGGTCGTGCGGGGGAACCTCCGACTCCGGCATCGCTTGTCGAGCGCCCCCTTAGGAGTGTCGATGCATGTTCGGTTCGTGGTTCAGGCTGGGGATGGATGCCACGATGCTGGCGGTCGAATCCCAGCAGGTGATCGGCTTGCGGCTGATGAAGCTCTCGGCAGGCGGTGCCGGAGGGCAGGCCGAGGCGCAGCGCATGATCACCGAGAAGGTCCTGGCGGCGGGCGAGGCCGCGCTGATGGTGGCGTCGGGCGCCTCGACCGCGAAGGTCATCGCCGGCTATCGGCGCAAGGTCCGGGCGAATGCGCGCCGGCTGTCGAAGGGCTGACGTCGCACCGATCGCACCCCTTGCCGGTCGGCGGATCCACGACGGTTTCGCACCGCAAAAACCCGTTAACCGTGCCTTAACCATCGGCTTTCATCGTTTGCCCGGGACAGCAACGGGAGACGAGACGTGGACCTCATCGAGCACCGGGTGCGCGAGCGCGCCTATTTCATCTGGGAAGACGAAGGCCGCGTGCACGGCCGGGCGGATGCCCACTGGCTGCGC
>CAZZZJ010000661.1:0-1711 GCA_964658355.1 Beijerinckiaceae bacterium | reverse complement strand
GGGCCTTGGCCGCATCCCGCATCGCCGGCGTGAAGGCGCGGTAGCCGCGCGGGCCGGAGTGGCGGGCGCGATCGAGCGCGAGGTCCACCGCCGCCATCAGCTCGCCGGCGTCGACTCCATCGCGGGGGCCTTGCGCGGCGCCGATCCGTGCGCCGACATGCAGGACGTGATGACCGACTGTCACGGGCTCCGCGAGCGCGGCGAACAGAGCCTCGGCGCAGGCTTCCGTGCAGGCCTCGGCCTCGGCCTGGGCTCGAGCTTGATCTTGATCTTGATCTTGAGCGTGGGCTTGGGCATGGGCCTTAGTCGCCGGCCCGTCGGGCTCGATCGCTTCCGGAAGCAGGACGGCGAGCTCGTCCTCGCCGAGGCGGGCCAGGACGGCCTCAGGCGGCAGACGGCCCGCGAGCCGCACCACCAGCGCCTCCAGAAGCGCCGCGCCGACGCCGGAGCCGAAGCCGTCGGTCACCGCACGCAGGCCGTCGATGCCGAGGGCCAGCAGCCCGACCGGGCGGTGGGCGGCCAGGCGGACATCGATCTCCATCGCGAGCCGCGCCCGGTTCGGCAGGCCGGTGCGAGGGTCCTCATGGGCCAGCCGAAGCAGGCGCGCGTTGCGCCGGCGTCGCTCCGAGATGTCGCGCATGACCGCCCCGATGCCGCGTTCGGCGCCCTCGCCCCAGGTGCAGAGCGACAGCTCGACCGGCACTTCGCTGCCGTCGGCGCGCAGGGCCGTCACCTCGACGGAACGGCCGGCAAGCTTCGGCACACCCCCGGCGGTGAGCGCGTCCATGCCGGCGACATGGTGCTCACGCAGGCGCAGGGGGACGATCGTCGCGACGTCGCGCCCGGCCAGCGCGCCTTCGGGATAGCCGAGCAGCGTCTCGCAGGCGGGATTGGCGAAGGTGATGCGGCCGGCTCCGTCCGTGGTGATCAGCGCCGACGCCGTTGCGGCGACGAACCCCTCCGAATCCCTGTGCGCCATCGCTCGCCGCCCTTGCGCCAGCACCACGGCGGCGAGGGTGGACAGCCGGGCCAGCCGTTGGCGCGTCCGGTCGGCCACCGGCGGACGCGGCGCAGGGTCGGCGACGCAGAGCACGCCCATGCAGGTGCCGTCACGGTCGATCAACGGGGCGCCGGCGAAGAAGCGGATCGCGCCGGGGGGCGCGGATCCGGTTCGCAACCGCGGGTCGATCGCCGCATCGGGCACGACCAGGACGTCCCCGTGGGCGATCGCGAGGTCGCGGAAGGCATCGAGCGCGCGGACCTGCGCCACCGGAAGGCCGCTCGGAGGAGCGCTGCCGAGGATGGCGGCGATCGGCGCATCGAACAGGTCGGCGGCCAGGTCGGTCAGGCACCGCAGCGACGCCTCGGCCGGCGCCGTCCGCTCGTGGCGCGCCGCCCCTGAGCCTGCTCGATCGTGCCGCATGCGAAACCGTGTCCTGGACGCCCGATCGGGCGCGGCCGGCAGGATTTCACGGCAAACGCTGTCAAAGGCTTAAGATTGCAATCTGTAATTGCAATTCCACGGATCCGCGCGATGGGGAGCCGGTTCGAGTTCGTCGGGAAGAGCGGGACGACGCGCGATGCTTCGTCCCGCACGGGGCCGACCGTCAGTTGCGGACGATGACCTTCGTGCCGACGCGAACGCGATCGTAGAGATCGACCACGTCCTTGTTGGTCATGCGGATGCAACCGGAGGAGACCGCGGCGCCCA
>CAZZZJ010000660.1:0-1716 GCA_964658355.1 Beijerinckiaceae bacterium | reverse complement strand
GCGCTGACATACCAGCGCATCGCCGGATAGGTCTTCCGCATCCGCGCGATCTCGGACTCGATCGTCGGCGAGGTCACGGGACCGGTGAGCAGGGCGAGGCCTTCGCCGCCCTTCGCCTGCCACGCCGACATTTGGGCCAGCATCGCGCCCTGGAAGGCGGCCCAGGAACTCGGCCGTCCGATATGTTGCACCGCCTGCGAGCGGAACGGGTCGTAGAGGCCGAGCACGGAGGCCTGCGCCAGCACATCGGTGCCGCCTCGGCTCCAGGGATGCTCGGAGTTGCCCTCGATCTTCAGCGGCCGCCCGTTGCGCGTGGTGACCAGGATGCCGTTGGCGAAACCGTCGAACAGCGCCGACGAGGCGTAGCTGAGCGGCGCGCCGGCCACGATCCGTTCGGGCGCGTTCACATAGGGCAGCTCGTAGTGGCGCCCGTCCTCCGAGTCGCAGGCTGACAACCCGGCGAGTGCGAAGGACGCCGCCATCAGCTTGAGAAAACCGCGTCGCTCGGGCGAAGCGGCCAGCCTTGCTGCGGTCGGAAACTCGGCTTCCAGGTAGCTGCGGAACTCCGCGGTGTCGGCGACCGCGTCGAGGCTGCGCCAGAAGGCCGGCCCGTCGCCAGAGGAGAGGCGCGCCCGGATGGCGCCAATGTCGTGGTGGGCGGTCATGTGCGGTCCGCCTCCATCAGCGATGACAGATCGCGCATTCGGTGAGGCGCTCGCCCCCCCGGATATGGTTCTTGGCGACGAGTTCGGGCCCAAGGGTGGCCTGGTCCGCGGGCGGTTTCCACGTCATGTTCCAGACCTGATCCTGCGGGCGGACGTACTTCGCCGGTTCGCGGTGGCAATCGAGGCAGAACTGCATCTCAAAGGCGTTGGCGCGATAGGTCATCTGCATGCTGGTCACATCGCCGTGGCAGGTCGAGCAGCCAATACCTTTCGTCACGTGCACCGAGTGGTTGTAGTAGACGTAGCCAGGCAACTTGTTGAGACGCACCCATTGCAACGGTTCGTTCCGCGCGAAGCTGTCGCGCACCGGCTTCAGCATGTCGGAACCGGTCCAGATCTGTGAGTGGCAGGTCATGCAGGTGTGGGTGGGCGGGATCCCGGCGGTGGCCTGCGTCTCCACCGTCGTGTGGCAGTAGCGGCAATCGATGCCGAGCTCGCCGGAATGGTGCTTGTGGCTGAACGGCACGGGCTGAGCCGGCGCGACGCCGACGCCGGTGACGTAGTCCGATCGCACGATCCCGGCTGCCACGATCGGAACACCGGCGAGGCACGCAACACCGGTAAGCAGTGCGAGCCGGTAGATCGCATCGGCCCCCGGCGAGAACAGCTGGGCCATCAGGCCGTGGCCTTGTGGAGCCGGAACCGCCGGACGTCTTCGGTGGAGAGCGTCGCCAAGATGTTCGACCCTGCGTCTCGAAATCCCCCGACCGATCCCGGAAGGTTGACCCGCCCCGCAGCGCGATTGCAATGCGACGGAGATCCGCTCTTGCCCAGTCGGCGCTGCGCTCTATGGAAGAATTCCAAGCTGTGCGATAGGGGGCGATAGGCCGCGTTTTCGGTAACGGGCGCGGCGTGCGATGGCGCGCTTTTCGCCGGACCGAAGAGCGCCTATGCGCTGGTGAGCGGCGCGCGATATCTCGGCCGTCCGGGCGCGGCCGATGCGGAACCTTTCGATCACGTGAGCGGCCATGGAGCCTGATCCGATCGTCCT
>CAZZZJ010000659.1:0-1716 GCA_964658355.1 Beijerinckiaceae bacterium | reverse complement strand
CCGGCGCGCCGACGGGCACGGAGGACCGGGTGTGGACCACCTGGATCGCCGAAACCCTCGGTGCGCTCGCCGAGAACCGGTATCCGCTTCCCGAACGCCCCGAGGGCGCGCGAAGCCCGACGCTCCTGCGCCTCGTCGCCCAGGTCGACCTGCTCACCGGCACCTTGCGACCCGGCCAGGAGCGAGAGGACTCGGCGGGCGCGGCCGCATGACCGCGCCCGCCTGATCAGTTGAGCGCCTGCGGATCGGGCTCCTGCAGGAAGGCGGCGACCTCGCGGAAGAACTGCATGCGGTTCTTCTCCATGATCACCGTATGCGTGCCCTCACCGAGTTCGATGAAGCGCTTGTAGGGAACGTTGGTCAGCTTGGTGAAGTATTCCTGCGCCTGGTAGCTCGGCAGGTCGGCATCCCATTCCGCATGGATGACCAGGGTCGGGACGCGGATCTCGCCGGGGTCGTAGAGCGGCTTGCCCGCCTGCCAGTAATCCTGGGAGTCGGCGACCACGCCGTTCGGCGCCCGCAGCACCGGCGGCGAGAGCGCGGCGCCGACCTTATCGGTCGCCCAGGTGGCATCCGCCCATTGCTCGAACCAGCCGGGCGGAATCAGGGCGGCGCGCTTGTCCTCTGCGACGCCCTTGAGCCATCGGTCCCGCGCACTGTCGCGGGTCACGGTGCGGTAGGCGCCGAGCGGCCCGGACGTGCCGAGGTTCGGGGGCGCCTTCGCGATCCATTGCGGCGCGTAGAGCATGAGGCGATTGACCTTGTCGTTGTGGGTCGCGGTGTAGAGCCCCATGGTCGAGGTGCCCCAGGACCAGCCCATCAGGTCGAGCTTCTCGACGCCGCGCCGTTTCAGGATGAAGTCGACTGCGATGCCGACCGCCTTGGCCGCGTCGGCGGTTCGCATGAAGGGCGGGTTGTCCGCGGCGGGCTGATCCATCTGCTTCGGTCGGCTCGAAAACCCGTAGCCGGGGAGATCCACGAGGTAGACGTCGAAGCCGAGCCCAGCGAGGTAGTCCATCATCGACAGGCCGGCGAGCGGCAGGTCGAAGGCGGTGGACGCCGGGTAGGTCGCCCCGTGCACGTAGAGCAGGATGCGATCCGACGCGAAACGCGACTGCCCTGCCGGGCGCTTGTTGCGCAGGTAGAGCTCGATCCCGGCCTCCGCCGTGGGAACCCGGAACTCCTCGCGCTCGATGCCCGGCGCGGTCGGCTCTCGTGCCAGGGCGGGCGCGGCCGCGACACCGAGGCCGAGGGCCGCCAAGCCGCGGAAGATGTCCCGGCGCCCGACCGTGCGCGCGTCGGACGTGGGGGCATCGCCGCCTTCGGCCGATGGTGTCGCCTTCGAGAATCTGGGCATGATCTCCTCCGATTGTTGTGTGGCGTCGGGCGCGGGAGGTGATCACCGCGACCTCATTCCGGCAACCGAGGTGTCGGCGAAGTGCGAACGATCGCGAGCGATCGTCGCCCGGCAGGACCCTGACCGGCTCCCGGAGCGAGGGACGCTCGAAAAAACCGGCCGCCCGGCGGCCATAATCCCGCCAATTCCCTTATATCGGCGCGGCAGGTCGGGAGCGGACAGAGCCTTGGAAGACGCGTTGATCCGGTGGCTGCAGGCCACCGCGCACCTGCGAGCCGACGTCGCGGCCGTCATCGGGACGGCGCTGGCGCTCGGCGTCACCCTGCACGCGCTGCTGCGCAAGCGCCGGGTCAGCGTCG
>CAZZZJ010000658.1:0-1741 GCA_964658355.1 Beijerinckiaceae bacterium | reverse complement strand
TCGACACGCCGATGGCGACCTTCCTGCGGGCGCACCCGCTCGGATCGCCCTCGCGGGTGATCGTCGTGGACGAGGCCGGGCGCTACGCCGGCATCGTCCTGGTGCCCGAGGCGCATGCCGCCGCCCGCGACGAGACCGACACGCCGGCGACGCTCGCCGACGTCCTGCGCCACCCCGACGACATCCTGACGCCGGAGCTGAACGCCAAGCAGGCCTCGGCGGCCTTCGATCGGACCGAGAGCGAAGCGCTGGCCGTCGTCGATACGCTCAGCGAGCGACAGGTGATCGGCATGCTCACCGAGAGCCACACGCTCAAGCGCTACAGCGACGAGCTCGACCGCCAGCGCCGTGCGATGCAGGGCGAATCGGAGTGATCGTCAGCCTCCGACGTTGACCTCCCGCAAGCCCGGCACAGATCCGAGGCGAGGACGGAGGACACCGATGGACAGGGCTCAGCGACACCACCGCATCGCGGTCATCCCCGGCGACGGCATCGGCAAGGAAGTGGTGCCCGAGGGCATCCGGGTCCTTGAAAAGGCGGCCGGACGCTACGGTTTCGGGCTGACGCTCGACCCTTTCGACTTCGCCTCGTGCGACTACTACGAACGCCACGGCCGGATGATGCCGGAGGACTGGAAGGCGCAGATCGGCAGCCACGACGCGATCTTCTTCGGTGCCGTCGGCATGCCGGACCGCGTCCCCGATCACGTCTCGCTCTGGGGATCGCTGATCCAGTTCCGGCGGGAGTTCGACCTCTACGTGAACCTGCGCCCCGTCCGGCTGATGCCGGGCGTGGCCTGCCCGCTCGCCGGACGCGAGCCCGGCGACATCGACTTCTGGGTGGTCCGCGAGAACACCGAGGGCGAATACTCGAATGCCGGCGGGCGGATGTTTTCCGGCACGGACCGCGAATTCGCGATCCAGGAGACGATCATGACCCGCTACGGGGTCGATCGCGTCCTCAACTTCGCCTTCGATCTCGCGCGGCGGCGGCCGAAGAAGCACCTGACCTCGGCGACGAAGTCGAACGGCATCTCGATCACGATGCCGTATTGGGACGAGCGGGTGAGGGCTGTGGCCGAGGGATATCCCGACGTGGCCTGGGACCAGTACCACATCGACATCCTGACCGCCCATTTCGTGCTCAACCCGGACCGGTTCGACGTGGTCGTCGCTTCGAATTTGTTCGGCGACATCCTGTCGGATCTCGGTCCCGCCTGCACCGGAACCATCGGCATCGCGCCGTCGGGCAACATCAATCCGTCGCGCGCGCATCCGTCGGTGTTCGAGCCGGTCCATGGCTCGGCCCCCGACATCGCCGGTCAGGGCATCGCCAACCCGATCGGCCAGATCTGGTCGGCGGCGATGATGCTGGAGCATCTCGGGGAAACGGAGGCCGCCGCCGAGATCGTGTCGGCGATCGAGCGAGTCCTGGCGGAGAAGACCCTGCGCACGCGCGACCTCGGCGGCAATGCGGACACCGCGGCGTGCGGCAGGGCCGTCGAGGAGGCGCTGGGTTAGACGGTCGTCGGACCATCCTCACGCCGCCTCGTCATTCCGGGCTGCGCGGCGCAGCCGGGAATGACCGCGCAGCTTTCGAGCGACGGCCTCGGCAGCGGCCTTATCGCGGACGCCGCCCTACGCTGACGACGTTGCTCGGGCGCGCCTTGCGCTCGGGCAGGATGTCCTCGACTTTTTTGACGATGCTGGCGGCGTCGAGGCCGGCTTCGGCGTACATCCT
>CAZZZJ010000657.1:0-1753 GCA_964658355.1 Beijerinckiaceae bacterium | reverse complement strand
CCGGCGCGATCTCGACGATTATTTCGGCTACCTCGCCGACGAGGGGCTCGACGTCACCGAGATCGAGGCGGCAGGCGTTCGCGCCTACGTTGCATCGCTCGAGCCGCGCGGCCTCAAGCCGGCTTCCGCGGCGCGACGTCTCTCCTGCATCCGCGGCTTTCACAAGTTCCTCTACGCGGAGGGAATGGCCGAATCCGATCCGAGCGCGCCGCTCTCCGGTCCGCGCCGCGGCCGCACGCTGCCGAAGGTGCTCTCGGTGGCCGAAGTCGACCGGCTGCTTACTGTAGCGCGCATGCAGGTCGACGCGGCGGTCGAGGCCGAGGCTCCGGGACAGGCGAGGCGAGCGCGACGGATGCTCTGCCTACTCGAGCTGCTCTACGCCACGGGCCTGCGCGTCTCCGAATTGATCGCACTCCCGCGATCGGCGGCGGCGACGCGCGAGCGCTACCTCGTGGTTCGTGGGAAGGGTGGGCGCGAACGCCTCGTGCCTCTGACGGAGCTCTCTCGCGACGCGATGCGCGAGCATCTGGCCGCCTCGCCCACCGACGCGCCTTGGCTGTTCCCCGCCGATAGCGAGAGCGGCCACCTCACCCGGCAGGCCTTCGCCCGCGACTTGAAGGCGGCGGCCGAAGCCGCGGGCTTGCGCGCCGACAGGGTCAGCCCGCACGTGCTGCGCCACGCCTTCGCCAGCCACTTGCTGCACAACGGCGCCGACCTGCGGATCGTGCAGGAACTGCTCGGCCACGCCGACATCTCGACGACTCAGATCTACACCCACGTGCTCGACGACCGCCTGAAAGCCATGGTGCGCGACCTGCACCCGCTGATGGACGAACGCTCCGGCGCGGACGGCTCGGCCGACGGGGTGGCGTGAGGGGTCCGATCCGCCGCTTGGAGCGTTGACCGTGGCGGGCGGATGCGGGCGATCGGCGATGGGGTTGAGGTTGCGGCGTTGGAGGAAGGGCGCGATCCGGGCGCTGAAGCTCGTCGCCCGGCCGGTCCGCCGGGCCCAGGGGCGTGGCGGCATCGTGATCGAGCCCTATCGCGGCTACGGTTCGGCGAACGAAATCTTCCTGATCGGACGCATCTTCCGCCAATCGCACCCCGACACCGCGCCCGGCGACGACGGCCTGCGTGCGCAATTGCGCGACATCGCCCGGCGGATCGCGCGGCGGTCGCTGAAGGGCGCGCCCGTCACCGCGCGGTTCGGCGGCTCGGAGACGCGGGTCGAGACCGACCGCGACGGCTACTTCCGCATCCATCTCAGCCCGACTGCGCTGCCCCCCGGCGACCACGGCTGGCACGCCGTCGACCTGACGCTGGAGGCCGAGTCTCCCGTGCTGGCGCAGGGACAGGTGTTCGTGCCGCCGGGCGCCACCGGCTGCGTCGTCGTAAGCGACATCGACGATACGGTGATGCGCACGGGCGTCGCCAACAAGGCGAAGATGCTGTGGCGGCTGTTCGTGGAGGATGCCGAGAACCGCGTCGCCTTCCCCGGTGTCGCCGCCCTCTACCGGGCGCTCTACGTCGGCCCCGACGGGACCCAGGCCAACCCGATGCTCTACGTCTCGCGGGCGCCGTGGGGCCTCTACGAGATGCTCTCGGAATTCTTCGCGATCCACGGCATCCCGGTGGGGCCGATCCTGTTCCTGCGCGAGTGGGGCCTGTCTTGGAAACATCCCCTCCCCCGCCGGGCCGAGGATCACAAGCGCGCCCTGATCGTCCACATGCTGTCGCTCTACCGCGACCTGCC
>CAZZZJ010000656.1:0-1776 GCA_964658355.1 Beijerinckiaceae bacterium | reverse complement strand
GTGCGGCGATCGAGAATTCTCCGGCTGCAGCGAAGAAGGTTTTTCGAGCATGACGAATCGCGAGATGGTGTCGGGTGCGGCCAAGCACTCGGAAGAGGCCGCGCCGAGGCCGAACGCGACGGCCCTTCTGCCGATGCCGGCGGACGAAGGAAGCGCGACACCGTCGACGCGGGAGGAGCCGATCGATTCGCCCCAGCCGAATGCCAGCGTCGGGCGCGAGCCTCCGAGCGCGACGAAGTCGGGGCTTGCGACGAAGCGCTGAGCGCCCCTAGGCCTGCCGCGTCCGACGGCTGAGCAAGACGATCCCGATCGCCATCGCGAGGACCGTTCCCGCCGCGGCGATGCTGAGGATGCGGCGGATCATCGGCGTATAGATGCCGGTGGCGGCATCGTACCCGTAGCAGAGCAGGGCGAGTCGGTCGGCGAGACCGCCGGTGCGGCCCTCGCCGGCCTCGACGAGGGCGAGCCGCAGGTCCCGGCCGTTCAGCGCCAGGGGCGAGAGAACCTTGGCGACCCGCCCGTCTCCGGTGAGCAGGATTGCGGCGGCGGGATGGGCGAAACCGTCGATGCCCGCGTCGTAGACGAAGCTGTAGCCGAGCGATCGGGTCAGCCGATCGACGGCTGCGGCATCCCCCACGAGAGCCGTCGCCTTCGCCGCCAGGGCAGGGTTTCCGAGTTCGGCGTCGAGCATGTGCCGGGCGGCGGCCGCATCGTCCCGGGGGTCGATGCCGACCAACACCAGGCTGTAATCCACGCCGGCGACGAGGCCGGTCTTGGCGAGCGCCGCACCGGATATCGCCAGCATCGGATCGCAGACATTGCCGCAGGTGTAGTCCACAGGCAGCATCAGGGTCGCACGCCCGCCGAGCGCTTCGCCCAGGCGCGTGGGCTGATCGCGCACCGCGTCGGTCCACGCGAGATCGAGGGGCACCCGGGCCTCGGCGGGAGGGGCGACGGCCACGCGGGCGAGTTCGGTCTTGTTCAGGCGCGCATCGGCCGGACTTGCCGCGAGCAGAAGGCCGGCCGCGATCGATGCGAGGCGAAGTGGGCGGGCGCGGCGCATGGCACCTCCGTGGGAGCTCCGGCATGCCCGATCGCGTCCGACGCCGCACCCGGGGCAAGCCGTCGCAGCACGGCACCGAGACGCCGGGACTGGACAAGATCGCATCCAGCCGCATGGATGAAGCGGCCGGTGCCGTCACGAGACCCGGCGCGGCGCGGAGTCTTGACCCATGACCCTCGACACGGAGGTGACCTCCCTTCGGCAGGTGCCGCTGTTCCGCGAGGTCGAGCCGTCTCGGCTGAAGCTGCTGGCCTTCACCAGCGAGCGGGTGCACTTCGAGGCCGGCCAGCAATTCTTCGCCCGCGGCGACGTGGCGGATGCCGCCTACCTGATCCTGGAAGGCAGCGCCGCGGTGACGATCGACAGCGCCGCGGGGCCGGTACACCTCGCGCTGCTGGGCGCCAACGCCCTCGTCGGCGAGATGGGCATCCTGGCCGACCAGCCACGGTCAGCCACGGTGACCGCCGACACCGCCACCACCGCGCTGCGGATCGACCGCGGCGTGTTCCTCGAGTTGCTGGCGCAGTTTCCCCAGATCAGCATCGCGCTGATGCGCGAGCTGGCCCTCCGGCTGGAGCAGACGAACCAAGCGCTCGCCCAGAGCCGCGCCTGAGCGGCTCGGAAATCACCGCTCCGGGTAGGTGATGAACTCCATCAGCGACCCGTCCAGGTCTAGGAAATAGACGCTGATTCCGGGCCCGGCGGCACCATGG
>CAZZZJ010000655.1:0-1778 GCA_964658355.1 Beijerinckiaceae bacterium | reverse complement strand
CGCAGCATGTAGAGGCTGAAGCCCTTCACCTGCTGCCCGTCGATCTTGGGCGGGATCGAGAGTTCGTTGCGCGCGACCCCCACGTCGAGGAGCGACGGGCCGTCGAAGGCCAGGAACTCGCGGATCGCACCTTCGAGTTCGCCCGGATCCTCGACGCGGATCGCGAAGATCCCGGCCGCCCGCGACATCGCGGCGAAGTCCGGGTTGTCGAGGGCGACGCCGGTCTCGAGATAGCCCGCGGCCTTCATCTCCATCTCGACGAAGCCGAGCGAGCCGTTGTTGAACACCACCACCTTCAGGGGCAGACGGTGCTGGCGCAGCGTCAGGAAGTCGCCCATCAGCATACTGAACCCGCCGTCGCCGCAGAGCGCGATCACCTCGCGCCGGGGTGAGGCCGCCTGGACGCCGATGCCCTGCACCATGGCGTTGGCCATCGAGCCGTGGACCCACGAGCCGATGAGCCGTCGCCGGCCGTTCATCCTGAGGTAGCGGGCCGCCCAGATCGTCGGCGTGCCGACATCGGCGGTGAAGACGGCGTCGTCCGCAGCCGCCTCGCTGAGGAGCTTGGTGAGGTATTGCGGATGGATCGGCTTGCGGCCGGGCTTACCCGTCGCCAGCTCGTCGAGCCCCTCCCGCGCCTTGGCGTAATGCTTGAGGCTGGCGTCGAGCCAGGCGCGGTCGGCCTTCACGGTGAGCATGGGCAACAGGGCGCGGATCGTGGCGCCGACATCGCCCACAAGGCCAAGATCGAGCCGGCAGCGGCGGCCGAGTTCCTCCGGGCGCAGGTCGATCTGCGCCACCTTCGCGTCGGTCGGATAGAACTGTTTGTAGGGGAAGCCGGTGCCGAGCATCAGCAGCGTCTCGCAGCCGCGCATCGCCGCGTAGCCGGAGGAGAACCCGATCAGGCCGGTCATGCCGACGTCGTACGGGTTGTCGTACTCCACGTGCTCCTTGCCGCCGAGCGCGTGGACGATCGGGCTCTTCAGGGCCTCGGCCAATTCCAGGAGTTCGGCATGCGCCCCCGCGCAGCCGCGACCGCACAGCAGGGTGATCTTCTTCGCGCCGTTCAGAAGCTCGGCCAGCGCCGTGAGGTCGGCCTCCGCCGGCTGGACCACGGGCTTCGGGGGCACGAGCCCGGCCTTCGTCGCCACGGTGTGGACCGGCGCCTCCTTCAGCGCCACGTCGCCCGGGATGACGACCACCGCGACGCCGCGCTGCCCGATCGCGGCGCGCATGGCGTTCTCCAGAACGTAGGGCAGCTGGGCGGGGTCGGAGACCAGCTCGCAATAGTGGCTGCAGCCGCGGAACAGCTCGGTCGGGTGCGTCTCCTGGAAATAGCCGGAGCCGATCTCGGCCGACGGGATGTGTGCCGCGATCGCGAGGACCGGCGTGCGCGAGCGGTGGCAATCGTAGAGGCCGTTGATCAGGTGGACGTGGCCCGGTCCGCAGGAGCCGGCGCAGACCGCGAGTTCCCCCGTGATCTGGCTCTCGGCGCCGGCCGCGAAGGCCCCGGATTCCTCGTGGCGGACGTGGATCCATTCGATCACGCCGCGCGCCCGGATCGCCTCGGTGATCGCGTTCAGGCTGTCGCCGACGACCCCGAAGATGCGCCGGACGCCGGCCTCCTGCAGGGTCTCGACGACGAGGTCGGCGACGTTGGTGATCCGCATCGGCTCGGCTCCGTTTCTCGGAGGGCGAACTTGTTGCGCTGCAGCGATGTTCCGACGGACGGAGCCGTAGTGGTGACGGATCAGTCGCGGATGTCGCCCACGCGCGGC
>CAZZZJ010000654.1:0-1791 GCA_964658355.1 Beijerinckiaceae bacterium | reverse complement strand
GCCCTGCAAGGCCCCGAGGCCGTCGCCGCGATCGTCGACCGGCGGCTCACCGCCCTGGAGGGGGCCCGGGGTTTCATCGACTGGCAGAAGCGGCGGGCGTTCACCAACGACCTCGGCGCCATGGTCACGGTGATCCTCACCGAGCTGGCGCCCCTCGACCGCGCGGCGGCGCTGGAACGCCTCGTGCGTTTCCTCGACGGGGCGGATGCGGTCCTCAATCGTGTGGACGACGGTTCGGGAGCCACGCAGGCGATCTTCGAACGCGCTTCCGACGCCGTCGTGGAGATCGCTGCCGAGCTCGAACCGGACGAGGCCGGTCGGTTCGCACTGACGCTGCTCCCGCGCTTCATCGCCGATCCCTACGGCCCGTTCGGCATGCTGATCCGCGATCTCGTCCCGCGAATGCCCGCGGCCACCCTGGTCCCGTTCGACACGGCGCTGGCCGAGGCGGCTGCCAGGCGAGAGCCGGGGTCGGTCAAGAACGATCGAGACGTTCTCCAGGCCGACCTGCACCGGGGAAGCCTCCTGCGCGTCCGACAGGACATCGCCGCAAGCCGCGGCGACGTCGATGCCTTCATCGCCCTCGAACAGGCGATCATGCCCGGCCGTCCGGACGTCACCGAGATCGCCCGGCGCCTGCTCGAGGCCGACCGTGCCGACGAGGCCCTCGACTGGATCCGCCGCCTTGCCACGTCGAAGGTTCGCGTGGTCACTCGCGAGATGCTGGCCGCCGGGGACATTGCGGTCGACAATCGCGAGCGCGAGCGGGTCGCCTTGGAGATCCGTATCCTCGATGCGCTGGAGCGGCGCGCGGAGGCTCAGGCGCTGCGCTGGAAGGGCTTCGAGACGTTCCTCGACGCCGAGATGCTACGAGCCCACATCGCCAAGCTCCCCGACTTCGAGGACGAGGCGGTGCTGGATCGTGCCCTCGACCACGTCACGCGGCACAAAGACGCGCACCGTGCCCTCGCCTTCCTGGTGGCGTGGCCGAGTCTCGACCGCGCGGCGCGCCTCGTCGTAGACCGCCGCTCAGACTGGAACAGCGACGCTTACCGTCTGCTCGGGCATGCGGCCGAAATCCTCGAGCAGAGCCATCCCGAAGCCGCCACGCTGCTCCTCCGCCGGATGGTCGACGACATTCTCCGCGACGGGCGCAGCAGCGCCTACCCTTACGCCGCGCGCCACCTCGCGGCTTTGGGCGCGATGGCACCGCGACTACCAGCGGGATCGGTCGATCCGGCGCCGGAGGAGTACCGCGTGGCGCTGCGGAAGGCGCACGGGCGCAAGTACGGGTTCTGGTCGCTTATTCCGGATTGACGCTGCCCTCCTGCATCGTCTCGATTGCGTCCACCCGATCCGGGTAGAAGGCGAGGTGCCCGGCGATCGCGGCAACGGCCGGGAACGGCGCCTCGTAGCTCCAGACCGCATCCGGGCGGATGGCGTCGCCGACCGAAAGGCTGAAATAGCTGGCATCGCCTTTGTACGGGCAATGGCTCGTCCGTGCAGACTTCGTGAAACGCGAGAGGTCGGCGTCCGCGCGCGGGACATAGAGCACCGGCGGATACGTCGCCTCCTGCAGCGACAGCGCCGCGCGGCTCTCGGCGACGGCGACGCCGTTCAGCATCACCCGGACGAGGTCGCGATGGGCCGTGATGGTGATCGGATGGTCGGGGCCGGGCTCTCTCATTGCGGTATCCTCTCGTTCGGGTTCAGTTCGACGGTGCCGAGCGCGTCGGCGAGCCGCGCCTTCGCGCTGCCGGGCTTCAGCGGAACCTGCTGGCTCGCATGCGG
>CAZZZJ010000653.1:0-1796 GCA_964658355.1 Beijerinckiaceae bacterium | reverse complement strand
CTTCTGCGGGCCGGTGATCGTCCACGCCTTCATGCAGGCGGTCGGCATGGTCAACGACCACCTCGTCGGCTGCCATCGCCATGCGCCCTGCGCCGCCCTCGCGGGACCGGCCGCTTGAGCCCGGTTCAGCCGCGAGCCTGGCAACGGATGCTGTCGGGGCGGCGCCTCGACCTGCTCGACCCGTCCCCCCTCGACATCGAGATCGCCGATATCGCCCACGGGCTGGCCCGCGTCGCCCGCTGGAACGGGCAGACCGCAGGCCCGCACGTCTTCTCGGTGGCGCAGCATTCGCTCCTGGTCGAAGCGGTGGGCCGGCATTTCACGCCGGATTGCACGCCGGAACAGGGCCTCGAACTGCTGCTGCACGATGCGCCGGAATACGTCGTCGGCGACATCATCTCGCCGTTGAAGGCCGCGATCGGCGATTCCTACAAGGGCGTCGAGAAGCGGCTGCTCTCCGCGATCCGACGGCGGTTCGGCCTCGATGCGCCGACGCCGGCCTTCGCGCGCCTCGTCAAGCGCGCGGACCGGGTGGCGGCCCACGCCGAGGCGGTGCGGCTCGCCGGATTCGCGCCGGACGAGGCGACGCGCTACTTCGGCCGGCACGAGGCGCTGCCCAAACCGGTCCTCGCCCTGCTCGACCCCTGGCCGACCGCGCAGGCCCAGGCGCGCTACCTCGCCCGCTTCACGGCGATATCCCTCAGCTGAAGACCCGACGAAGCCCCGGACCCGAGATGTCGACGCTCCACGTCTGCCCCCTGTCGCGCCTGCCCGAAACCGTCGCCGCGACCGGGGCCAGCCACGTCCTCACGCTAATCAATTTGCCCTCCGCCCCGCCCCGGCCGGCGACGATCGCCGAGGGTTGCCACGCGATCGTCGGCGTCAGCGACATCGCGGTCGCCACGGAGGGCTACGTCCTGCCGGCCGAGGACCACGTGCGCACCATCCTCGACTTCGTGTCGGCCTGGCCGCGGGAGAGGCCGATGGTGATCCACTGCTACGCCGGCATCAGCCGCTCGACGGCGGCCGCCTACATCGCCGCCTGCGCGCTCGATCCGGCACGGGACGAGGCCGAGGCCGCCGCGGCGTTGCGGCAAGCCTCACCGTCGGCCACGCCGAACCGGCTGTTCGTCGAGATCGCCGACCGGCTGCTCGGCCGCGACGGCCGGATGGTCTCGGCCATCGCCGCGATCGGCCGCGGGGCGGACGCCTTCGAGGGCACGCCGTTCCGCTTCGACCTCACCTGATCGGGCGAGATCGCCGGGGCGAAGGTGTGGCGCAAACGTCGCCGCGGCCCCGAAAAACCGTGAGTTGCGGCCCGCCCCGACGGCGCGCGGGGTTGTCGCCGTCGCCGCCTCCGCCTTAGAACCGCACCAAAGGATCCTGTAGGGATGACCGAAAGCCGACCCGACGCGACCGCCGTCGCCGCCGACACGCCCTTCGAGAAGGCCCTGGAGCAACTCGAGGAGATCGTCCGCCGCCTGGAGAAGGGCGACGTGGCGCTGGACGAATCGGTGACGATCTACGAGCGCGGCGAGGCGCTGAAGCGCCATTGCGAGATGCTGCTGAAGCGGGCCGAGGCCCGCATCCAGCGCATCACCCTGACACCCGACGGGCGCGCCGAAGGCGTCGCACCCCTGGACGTCGATTGAGGATGCGGAGCGACCGAGCCCCGTTCTTCCGTTCGCCGTCCACGAATGACATGAGGCCGAACCCGTGACGCAATCCCCCTCGAACGCGCCCCCCTCGATTTTGGACGGTTTGTCTGAGACGTCGGATCTTCGTCGTCTTCCGGA
>CAZZZJ010000652.1:0-1799 GCA_964658355.1 Beijerinckiaceae bacterium | reverse complement strand
GTCGGCCTGCCGGTTCCGGCCGACATGGACGACCTGCTGCAGAACGGGAAGGGCCCGATGCTGCGCGCGGTGATCGACGCCGTCGAGGCGGCGCCCGATCCGCGGCTGACGATCCCGGAGGATCGTGTCGCCTACGCGCCGCTGGTCACCCGTCCGGAAAAGATCATCATGATGGGGTTCAACTACCGCAAACACGCCGAGGAGACGGGAACGCCGCCGCCGAAGGACCCGCCGCTGTTCAACAAGTACAACAACACGCTCAACCACCATGGCGGCACGATCAAGCTGCCAACGCACGCTGCTCGCGAGTTCGACTACGAGACCGAGCTGGTGATCGTCTTCGGCCGCGAATGTCGCGACGTCGCGGAGACCGACGCGCTCGACTACGTCGCGGGCTATGCCACCGGCAACGATTTCAGCGCCCGCGACCTCCAGACGCTGACCTCGCAGTTCATGATCGGCAAGACCTCGGACGGGTTCGCGCCGCTCGGCCCCTATCTCGTCACCGCCGACCGGGTGCCCGATCCGAACAATCTGCGCCTGGTCACGAAGGTGAACGGCGCGGTGCGGCAGGACTGGACCACGTCCGACATGATCTTCAATTGCCGCCAGCTGATCAGCTTCGCCTCGAAGGTGATGACCATCAAGCCGGGCGACATCTTCTACACCGGTACGCCCCAGGGCGTGATTTTCGGCGAGAAGATCCCGCGGGCAGAGCGGCAATGGCTGAAGCCGGGGGATGCCATCGTCTCGAGCCTCGAGGGGCTGGGCGAGTTGCACTTCACGCTGGTCTGAAGCAAGCCGCGGCGTCTCGACTCGGTTTACGGAAAACCAGCCTCCCCAAGCGACGGCGCCGTCATCCCCCGAGCGGCGGGGGATGACGCGAGGACGATATCAGCCGCCGAACAATCCGCGCAGGCGGCCGAGGAGGCCGCCGCCGGCCTTCGCCGTCGACGCAGCAACGGTCTCGGCCGTCCGCGTCGGCACCTGGACCAGCCCCAATGCCGCCGTGTCTGTGCTCTCGCGGTCGATGAGGATCAGGCCGCCGGTGTCGCGGGTCTCGGCATAGGCGTCGAACGGCACCGCGCGGTCGAGCTTGAGCGTCACGTCGGCGATGTCGTTGGCGACGAGCCGTTCGGCCGACCCCGGCTGCCCGGTCTCGGGATCGATGCGGCTTCTGATGCGCTCCACCACGGCGTTCGCCGTGACGGTACCGACCTTGGCGAGCAGCGTCGCGCCGGGGGCCAACTCGGTCTCGGCCGCCCAGAACAGCCGGACGTCGAGGGTGTCGGAGACCTGCATCGGATGCGAGGCGGCGGCGATGACGCTGCCGCGCGAGGCGTCCACCTCGTCGGCGAGCACCAGGGTGACCGACTGGCCCTCCTGCGCGCTGGCGAGGTCGCCGTCCGGTCCGACGATCCGGGCCACCGTCGAGGTGCGCGCGGACGGAGCGATGGCGACGGCGTCGCCCGGCTTCACGGTGCCGCTGGCGATCAGGCCCGAGAACCCGCGGAAGTCCGAGTTCGGGCGGTTGACCCACTGCACCGCCATGCGGAAGGGGGCGGCCAGCGCTTCCTCGTGCACCGGCACGCTCTCGAGGTAGGCCAGCAGCGGGCCGCCCTCGTACCAGGGGGCGGAGACCGCCGGCAGCACCACGTTGTCGCCGTTCTTGGCCGAGAGCGGGATCGCCTTGACCTCGGTGAAGGCGAAATCCCTGGTGAAGGCAGAGAAGCCCGCGACGAGTCCGTCGAACGTCGCCTGCGACCAGCCGACGAGATCCATCTTGTTGATGGCGAGCA
>CAZZZJ010000651.1:0-1801 GCA_964658355.1 Beijerinckiaceae bacterium | reverse complement strand
GGAATGCTTGCCGTCCTGATCGTTCGCGCTCTGGTTTCGATCGGTCATCAATAATTCCGCCGCGATGGCCGTCCGAAAGACGGCACGTCGCGACGACAACCGGTGGTCGTAAGCGGCGGTTTCCTGCGACGACGCCTGAATTCCGGGCTACTTCACCTGGACGCTGTCCACGACCTCGCGAAACTTGGCGAGCGTGCCCTCGCGCTGGTCCGCGCGCACCACGCCCAGCGCGCGCAGGTAGCCGTCGGGCGCGAAGCGGATCGTCTGGGAGACGACGACGGGCGTGTTCGTCGGAAGGTCGGTGGCCCGTGCCACGATCTCGTGCCAGTCCGTCCCGTTCGAGCGGTAGCTCTGCGAGCGCTCGATCACGAAATCCTTCATGGTCTGGTTCGAATACAGCGCGGCCTTGGCAAACCCGTCCCGCTGCTCCGCCGTCGGCGGCTGCTGCACCGCCTGAGCCAGCACCAGGATCGGCTGCTCCAAATTGGTCATCTGGTCCTTCGGACCCTGCGTCATCAGCACGGAATTGCCGGCGAGGACGCGCAACGGACGGAAGCCCGCGGGGTCGGCGATGCGGAAGGGCAGCGCATCGACCTGCTGCTCCAACGTCAGGGCCGGCCGGATCGTCACGCCGGTGACGAGGCCGCGCATGGTCTTCTCGGTCTCGGCATCGGGGAGCGCCTGCCCGATGATCAGGCCGGTGACGGTCGACTCGCCGACCAGCAGCAGCCACTTGCGGACGGTCGGCGTGCCGGAGCCGGCATCCCCCGGCTGCGAGCCCGTGAACAGCATGCCCTCGGCCTCGCCGACCTTCACCGGCTCGCGGGTCTCGACGGCGAAGCCCTGGCTCTTCAGGTTGGCGTCGGTGAAGGTCTGCAAAAGGTCGGCGAAGGCCGTTGCCGGCAACTCGACCACCGAGAGCGTCGCACCGCCTTCCTTGCGCTCGAAGCCGGCGAAGCGGCGCGAGGGCGACATGTCGGAGGGCGGATCGAAGCCGAAGCGCGAGCCGGCGGGGTAGACCGGCTCCGCGGCCGATGCCGGCCCCGCATCGAAGCCGAGCACCATGGCGAGCAGCGCGAGGGCGGACAGGCGGGGGCGCAGGCGCATCGAACCAGAATCTCCACGGGCCGGGACAACGCCGGACCGGCTGCGATGGGTCGGCCCGCGGCCGGGCTCTGTCAAGCGGACGGATTCACGCGTCTTGCACACGCATCTCCGCGGTTGTCCGCCCGCCCTTCTCGGAACACGGCTCATACCATCCGCCACGTCGCGGCGGCCGCGGCGACGATGCCACCCGCGTAGGACAGGGCGTTCCAGGCCGAGAAGATCCGGCCGAGGAGAAGCTGCCCGGCAAGGGTCGCGCGGAAGGCGTCGAGCGCCGGATGGTGATGGAGGCGCAACAGCTCGACCGCGAGTGCGATCGCCATCGCGAGCGCGACGGCGGCGGTGCGCCCCCAACCCGGGGGGCGGGCGGCGGCGACCAGAAGATAGAGCATCGCACCCCACAGGATTCCTCCGCCGACGTGATGCACCCTCAGAGGAAGGCCCCAAGGCACGAGCCTGAGGGCGAGCCCGGCCAAGATCACCAGGGCGGCGAGACCGAATAAGCGCAGGCGGATCAGAGGCATGCGCGTGACGGTGCGATCGCGGCGCCATCCTCGATAAGCTCGCGATCCGGGGCGGCGATTCCGTTCACCCAGGCGACGAGGGTGTAGGACAGGATCATCAGGAGCGCCCATGAGGTGAGTTTGGAAAGCGGCACGATGCTCCAGGCGGCCCGCTGGCTGGGGTAGAGCCACGT
>CAZZZJ010000650.1:0-1850 GCA_964658355.1 Beijerinckiaceae bacterium | reverse complement strand
TCGTCCCGCCGGATGCGCACCGTCAGCGTCGCGCCGGGCACGGCTTCGATCGTGGAATCGGCCAGGGACGCGGTGGGAACCGGAGCGTTCATGCGTCAGCGCTCCGCCTTGGCGGCGGCGCCGGGAAAGAACAGCTCGCTCTGATCCGTGGCCTTGGCGGTCACCAAGCCGGCGCGGTTCATGTAGTCGAGATAGGCCAGCATGTTCAGGGGCGCGCTGGTCCATTGGGTCTGCGGTGCGCGGATGATCTCGATCGCCTCCGCCTCGGTCAGCCGGGCATTCTCCGCCTTGATCCACAGGGCCGCCACCTTGGCGGGCTCCGCCTTGATCAGCGCCAGGCTCTCCTCCAGGGCGGCCTGGAAAGCGGCCACGATCTTCGGGTTGGCGCTGACGAAGCGGCTGCTCGCCCAGACGAGGTTGAAGGTGTGCGGCCCGCCCAGAACGTCGTAGCTGTCGAGCACCTTGTGGGCGCGCGGGTCCTTCAGCTCCATCTCCTGGAACGGCGGCGAGCCGAAATGCGCGGTGATCTCGGAGCGGCCGCCGAGCATCGCCGTCTGCGCGTCGGGATGGCCCATCGAGACCGTCAGCGGATCGAGCTTGCCTTGCTGGCCGGGGCCGAAGGCCTTCTCGGCGGCCATCTGCAGCGTGATCGCCTGGATCGAGCTCTTCACCGTCGGCAGGGCGATCTTGTCCTGTTCGGTGAAGTCCTTGATCGACTTGACCGCCGGGTTCACCGAGACCAGCCACAGGGGCATCGCGTTCAGGGCGGCGACGCCCTTGACCTGCAGGTTGCCCCGGGTGCGCCCCCAGATCGTCAGCATCGGACCGACGCCGCCGGCGGCGAAATCGAGGTTCCCCGAGAGCAGGGCCTCGTTCATGCCGGAGCCGCCAGTGAAGCGCAGCCACTCGGTCTTCAGCTCAAGGCCCTGCTGGCGGGCGTGCTTTTCGAGGAGCTTCTCCTCCTCCATCACGGTGAGCGGCAGGTAGGAGATGCCGAACTGCTTAGCGAGGCGCACCACGGAGGCCTCCGCCCGGGCGGATCCCGCATTGGCCAGAAGGCTCGCCGAAACCAGGGCCGCGGCGCCGCAGAGCCGGATGAGACGGCCAAATGCCATGAGTTCCTCCTGCGTAGGCCCGAATTCTCTGGTCCGGTGCAGAGGGCCACGATAGCCTCGTCGCGACCGCTGTCAACGGTCATATGTCATATACATGAGTTGCCGATGGCGAACCGTACCAGCACCTTCCCTGGCCCCCCGGCACACCCCGAGAGGACGGGGCCGGCCGAACCCCTGGCGAGCCGCCCACTCTATCTGCAGGCGCGCGACCTGCTGCTGCGCCGGATCGTGGACGGAACCTGGAAGCCGGGCGGATACCTGCCGAGCGAGCCGCAACTCGCCCTCGATCTCGGCGTCTCGATCGGGACGATCCGCAAGGCGATGGAGGACCTCGTCGGCCAGGGCCTGCTGGAGCGCCAGCACGGGCGCGGCACGCAGGTGGTGCCTCATTCGAGCGACCGGTCGCGGTTCCGCTTCCTGCGCTTCGTCCACGACGACGGGCGGCCGTTCCGCCCCGTGGCCCGCGTCCTCTCGGCCGGGACCGCTCGGGCCGACGCGCAGGACCGGGCCGCCCTCGGCCTGGGGGTGGGGGCGAAAGTGCTGGTCCTGTGTCGGACCCGGAGCGAGGACGGCGTGCCGCTGATCTACGAGCGGATCGCCCTGCCGGCCGACTCCTTCGCCGCACTGAAGCCGGAGCCCGGCGCCGAGATGCTGGAGGAGATCTACGTGCACTACCAAGTGCGCTGCGGCCAGACCGTGGCGCGGGCGCGGGACACGATCGCCACCGACCGGGCG
>CAZZZJ010000649.1:0-1855 GCA_964658355.1 Beijerinckiaceae bacterium | reverse complement strand
TCCTGGCCGACCGCGAATGGCTGCGCCAGGTCGTCGAGAGCCTGATCGACAACGCGTTGCGCCACGCCACCGGCCTCACCCGGGTGACCGTGGCGCTGTCCGGCGGCGGCACGGCGCCGGCCCGCATCACCGTCACCGACGACGGGCCGGGCTTCGGCGACCGCGAGCACACCCTGTTCGAGCGCTTCCGCCGCGGCGACCGCCCGGCGGAGTTGGGCTTCGGCATCGGATTGGCGCTGGCGCGTTGGCTCATCGAGCAGCATGATGGGACGATCGCGCTCGGCGCCGGCGAGAACGGTCGCGGTGCCCGGGTGATCCTCGACATCCCGCTCCTCGATCTTGCCATGGAGGGCGACGACGTGACGGGCCGGGACGAACGACAGCTTCGGAAGGACGACGCGGCATGACCCGTATCCTCGTGGTCGAAGACGACATCGACATCCGCGGCCTTCTGACCCGCGGCCTCGAGGCGGAGGGGTTCTCCGTCGGCACCGCAGGCTGCGTCGGAGACGCGCTGTCGTCGGCACGGAGCGAGACCCCCGAGGCGGTCGTCCTCGACATCACCCTGCCCGACGGGTCCGGCCACGACGTCTGCCGGTCCCTGCGCGAGGGCGGCTATCCCGGGCCGATCCTTTTCCTCTCGGCGCGCGACGAGATCCGCGACCGGGCCGAGGGCCTGGCGCTCGGCGCCGACGACTACATCGTCAAACCGTTCGTGTTCGACGAGCTGGTCGCACGGCTGCGCACGCACCTGCTTCGCCGACAGGCGGCGGAGGGACCGCGCACGGTGATCAACGCGGGCAAGCTCGTGCTCGATCTCGACACCCGCCAGGTGACGTGCGGCGAGGCCTCGGCCCGTCTGACCCCGCGCGAGGCGGAACTCCTCGCCATGCTGATGGAGAGCGTGAACCGACCGGTCTCGCGAGCGGACATCTTCGAGCGGCTCTGGGCGAGCCAGGGCGGCCTCTCGCTCAACGTGGTCGACGTCTATGTCGGCTATCTGCGGTCGAAGATGGCGGACTTCGTCCGATACGGCGGCCCGATCCTGGTGACCGTGCGCGGGCGCGGCTTCATGCTCGATTCCCGCGGGCCGGATTACCGGCACTGACCGAGGCGGGGCACCGAACGCCCCTTCGGGTTCCGGGTCCCGGGGCTCGTCTCCGCGAGCCCGATCCGCACAAAAGCCGCGAAGCCAATCGCTCACAAAAAATTTGGGAGCATCCGGCAATTTAGTGCTTGAAGCTGGAGCCGGAATTGCGGATACCCGTGCCGCGCCGGAAAACAAAAGCGCCATCAGTGTCTTAGGGTACTCTTAAGTTTACCTTTCTGCACCGGATGTTCGTAATCAGACGGAGAAACACCATGACCTGGGCTGCCCCGATCGTTTCCGAAATCTGCGTCGGCATGGAAGTCACCAGCTACGAGTCCGCCGAGATCGACACCTTCAACTGAGGTGTTGAACCGGGCCGAGGGTTGTCGGCTGCATCGGAGCATTCCATGCGCGTCGTGATCCTCGGCTCGGCTGCCGGCGGCGGCCTTCCCCAGTGGAATTGCCGTTGCCCGAACTGCAGGCTCGCCCGCAGCGAGCCAGACCGCGTCAAGCCGCGGACCCAGTCGAGCATCGCCGTCTCGCCGGACGGCGTGGACTGGCTGCTGGTGAACGCCTCGCCGGATATCCGGCAGCAACTGTTCGACAATTCGGCGATGCATCCGCGCGAGGGCCTGCGCCACTCGCCGATTCGCGCCGTGTTGCTCACCAACGGCGACGTCGATCACGTGGCCGGTCTGCTGACGCTGCGTGAGGGCCAGCCCTACACGCTCTACGGCACCAGCAGCATCCTCGATTCGGTCGCCG
>CAZZZJ010000648.1:0-1863 GCA_964658355.1 Beijerinckiaceae bacterium | reverse complement strand
GACGCGCTGCCCGAGGCGATCCTGGCGAGCTTTCGCGAAGAGCAGGAGCGGGTGCGCCTGGCCGGCGAGGCCGCGTTCGACGGGGAAGCCGCGATCGACGTGGGCGCCCCCCCGGAGCGCCGGCGCCTGGCGGCCTGACCGGCCGTATTCCGGATCGCGGGTCCCCTCTCCCGTCCGGACAAGGGACAGGGTGAGAGGTGCGACTTCTCCGGACGGACCTGTCCCGTCACCCCAACCCTCTCCCGAACGGGGGAGAGCGCCGTGCGACGATTCCTGCGCAAGGCCGCCCTCGCCGGCCGCGGCCTTGTGGTGCTGGACAGCCTTGTCGCGCACGGAGCGATGCTGCAAAGCGTGCCCGTCCGCACGACCCGAGCCAGCCCATGCACGACATCCGCGCCATCCGGGAGAACCCGGAAGCCTTCGACCGCGACCTCGCACGGCGCGGCCTCGCGCCGCTCTCGGCCGAGCTGATCGCGCTCGACGACGCACGCAAGGGCGCCGTCTCGGCGGCGCAGGAGAACCAGGAGCGCCGCAACGCCCGCGCCAAGGAGATCGGCGCGGCCAAGAAGGCGAAGGACGAGCCCCGCGCGGCCGAGCTGATGGCCGAGGTCGCCGGCCTCAAGGACGCAGCGCCGGCCTTGGAGAAGGCGCAGGCGGAGGCCGCCAAGACCCTCGACGACACCCTCGCCGCGATCCCGAACCGGCCCAAGGCCGACGTGCCCGAGGGCGCCGACGAGCACGGCAACGTCGAATACCGCCGCTTCGCGTCCGCGCGTGAAAAGCTCGCCGAAGGCCGCCAGCACTTCGAGCTCGGCGAGGCCTTGGGCCTGATGGATTTCGAGACGGCGACGAAGATCTCGGGCTCGCGCTTCGTGGTGCTCAAGGGCCAGATCGCCCGGCTGGAGCGGGCCTTGGGTCAGTTCATGCTCGACCTGCACACGCGGGAGCACGGCTATCTCGAAGTGGCGCCCCCGATCCTCGTGCGCGACGAGGCGATGTTCGGCACGGCGCAATTGCCGAAGTTTCGGGACGATCAGTTTGCTGTCAACGACGGCTCCACGATCGAAGACCTTCGTAGAAGTGTCGGTTCATTCATCGCCACGGCGGACGATGGACGCAGGGCAACCGACTTCATATCGGCCAGCGTGCAGGACTGGATCGATCAGAGTTCGCGCTGGCTCATCCCCACCGCCGAAGTCCCCCTCACCAACCTCGTCCGCGAATCCATCCTCTCCGAGGACGAACTCCCCCTCCGCTTCACGGCGCTGACCCCCTGCTTCCGCGCGGAAGCGGGTGCGGCCGGGCGCGACACCCGCGGGATGCTGCGGCAGCACCAGTTCAACAAGGTCGAGCTCGTCTCGATCACCGCGCCCGAAACATCCGCCGAGGAGCACGAGCGCATGCTGGCTTGCGCCGAGACGGTCCTGAAGAAACTCGACCTTCCGTTCCGGACGATGACCCTGTGCACCGGCGACATGGGCTTCGCGTCGCAGAAGACCTACGACATCGAGGTCTGGATGCCGGGGCAGAAGACGTTCCGCGAGATCTCGTCCTGCTCGGTCTGCGGCGACTTCCAGGCGCGACGGATGAACGCGCGGTATCGGCAAAAGGGCGCGGGGAAGGACGGGAAGCCCGTCTTCGTGCATACCCTGAACGGCTCGGGCGTCGCCGTCGGTCGCGCGCTGATCGCGGTGATGGAGAACTACCAGAACTCGGACGGCAGCGTCACGGTCCCGTCCGCGCTCGCGCCCTACATGGGCGGCCTCAACCGGATCGAAGGGCCAGCACGGTAATGCGCATTCTCGTCACCAACGACGACGGCATCCACGCGCCGGGCCTGGAGACGCTGGAGGGCATCGCCCG
>CAZZZJ010000647.1:0-1867 GCA_964658355.1 Beijerinckiaceae bacterium | reverse complement strand
AGCGATCAGTTGTTCGCCGTCCGGAACGTGTCGCAGGATTTGGTCTGGCCGCTCTTGTAGCCGCTCATGAACCAACGCTGGCGCTGCTCGGACGAGCCGTGCGTGAACGAATCCGGCACGGCGTAGCCCTGGCTCTGCTTCTGCAGCTTGTCGTCGCCGATCGCGCTCGCCGCGTTCATCGCTTCGTCGATGTCGCCCTGCTCGAGCGAATTGTATTTGTCGTTGGAATTCTTGGCCCACACGCCGGCGAGGCAGTCGGCCATCAGCTCGATCCGCACGGACAGCGCGTTGGCGTCGCGCTTCGACGACGCCTGTTGCTGGCGCGCCTGGACCTTCCCGAGAATGCCGAGCACGTCCTGGACGTGGTGGCCGACCTCGTGGGCGATGACGTAGGCATAGGCGAAGTCGCCCTTCACGCCGAACTTCTGCTCCATCTCCTTGAAGAAGCCGGTATCGAGATAGACCTTCTTGTCGAGGGGGCAGTAGAACGGGCCCATCGCGGCCTGGGCGGAGCCGCAGCCGCTGCGGGTGCCACCGGTGTACAGCACCATGGTCGTCGGCGTGTATTGCTTACCGGTCTGGTTGGGCAGGATCTGGCTCCAGACGTCCTCGGTGTTGCCGAGGATCTTCGACGCGAAGCGGCCGCTATCGTCGGTTGGCGCCGTCTTCCGGCGCGTCTGGGTCTGCGGATCGGCCTGTTCCTCGCGCTGGCTGCCGCCGCCGCGCGTGATCTGCTCGGCGCCGCCCATCAGGATCGCGGGATTGATGCCCGTCACCCAGCTGATGATCAGGATCACCACGATCGCGCCGATGCCGAGGCCGCCGGCACCGCCGCCGGGAAAGCCCATGCCGCCGCCGCCGCCGTCGCCGCGACGATCCTCGACGTTGTCCGAACTCCGAAAATCGTCCCAGCGCATGGTTTCGACCGCCACTCGTTCTCACGACGCCGTTATCGCGAGTCGCAGGGTAATGACACAGGCCGAGGGACGGTTCCGCGCGAACGGTCAAGCTTTTCCGTCGAGGGCCGCGCGCAGCAGGCGGAAATCGCGCCAGGCCAGACGCTTCTGCATCGGCTGGCGCAGCAGGTAGGCCGGGTGCAGCGTGGCGAGCGCCCGCACCGTACGGTGCGGGAGCGCATAGGGGTAGAACCGCCCCCGCGCCTTCAGGATCCCGTCCTTGGTGCCGGTGATCGCCTTCGTCGCGGGGCTGCCGAGGCAGACGATGATGTCGGGATCGGCCAATTCGATCTGGCGCTCCAGGAACGGACGGCAGATTGCGAGTTCCTGGATGGTCGGCTCGCGATTCCCCGGCGGGCGCCACGGCACGACGTTGGCGACGTAGACCTTCGTCCGGTCGAGCCCGATCGCGGCCATCATCCGGTCGAGCAACTGGCCGGAGCGGCCCATGAAGGGCTTGCCCACCCGGTCCTCGTCGGCGCCCGGCGCCTCGCCGATGAACATCAACTTCGCGGCCGGATTGCCGTCCGAGAAGGCGAGGTTCTTGGCCGTGAACCGCAGCGGGCAGCCGTCGAACGCCGCGAGCAGCTGTTCCAACCCTTCGAGGGTCCCGACCTCGCGGGCTCGCGCCCGAGCATCAAGTGCCGCCGCCTCGGGACTGGCCGATGCCGATAGCCCGAAGGTCCGCGGCGGTGCAGAGGGAGCCTTTTCAGGCGCCGGAGACGGCGCATCACCTTTCGACGGCAACGCGCGGCGCGGTGGTCCTTCCTGCGGCTCCCGCGAAACCGCCGCCCGCGGCAGGGTGGGAGCCGGCCCGTCGGCTTCGCCGAAGCGGTCGTGCGGCATCTCGTCGAGGGCGACGTCGACGCCGCTCTCCACATGGAAATCGAGATACGCGATCAGGTCGCGCT
>CAZZZJ010000646.1:0-1869 GCA_964658355.1 Beijerinckiaceae bacterium | reverse complement strand
ATCTCGTGACCGAGAAGATCGCGAAACGCTTCATGACCAGCAGCACCGGCGGCGGTCCGCCGGACATGAACGCGATCCGCGCCGCCCGTACCAACGTTCGCTATCACCTGAAATATATCGGCTACCTGATGGCCCGGCGCCGCTGGATCGCCGGCGACCACCTGACCTATGCCGACCTCGCCGCGGCGGCGCACCTGAGCTGCGTGGACTATCTCGGCGACGTGCCGTGGGACGAGGACGAGACCGCGCGGGACTGGTACGCGCGGGTGAAGTCCCGCCCGTCCTTTCGCGCCCTGCTCGCCGACCGGGTGGCGGGCATGCCGCCGTCCGGCCATTACGCGGACCTGGATTTCTGAGCGACCGCCGCACCTTCGCGGGCGCCGAGCTGCGCCGCCTCGTCGAGGCCCGCGCCCGCCACCTCGGTTTTTCGGACTTTCGCGTCACGCGTCCCGACTCCGTGCCGGGACTGCCGGATCGTCTCTCCGCATGGCTCGGCGACGGCGCACACGGCACCATGGGCTGGATGGAAGACCGTGCGGATCAGCGCGCATCCCCCGAAACCCTGTGGCCGGGGGTGCGAAGCATCATCGTGCTCGCCACGAATTATGGGCCTGAAACCGATCCGCTCGACCTGCTCGCGAAGAAAGATCGCGGCGCGATCGCAGCCTATGCCCAGCGGCGCGACTATCACGAGGTCGTGAAGGGCCGGCTGAAGGAGCTCGGCGGCTACCTTTCGGCCAAAGGCGACGTGCGGGTGAAGGTGTTCTGCGACACCGCCCCGGTGATGGAGAAGCCGCTGGCCGCCGCCGCCGGCCTCGGCTGGCAGGGCAAGCATACCGTGCTGCTGTCGCGCAGCCACGGCAACTGGCTGCTGCTCGGCGCGATCTACACCTCCGCCGATCTGGAGCCGGATGCGCCCGAGGCCGACCATTGCGGCTCCTGTCGCGCCTGCCTCGACATCTGCCCGACGAACGCGTTTCCAGCCCCCTACCAGTTGGACGCCCGGCGCTGCATCTCCTATCTCACGATCGAGCATGCAGGCCCGATCGCCCCGGAATTCCGCACGGCCATCGGCAACCGGGTGTTTGGCTGCGACGACTGCCTCGCTATCTGCCCCTGGAACAAGTTCGCCCAGGTCGCGCACGACACGCGCATGGCCGCCGATCCCGCTTTCGAGGCACCGGCGCTCGCCGAACTCGGCGGCCTCGACGATGCCGCCTTCCGCAGGCGCTTCGCCGGCACGCCCGTCAAACGCACCGGCCGCGACCGGTTCCTGCGCAACGTCCTCATCGCGATCGGCAATTCTGGCGACCCGGCACTGGCTTCGTCGGCCGTGCGGAATCTGGCGGACCCTGCCGCGATCGTGCGCGGCATGGCGGTCTGGGCCTGCGGCGCGCTTCTCGGGGCCGCGGCCTGCCGCCCCCTTTACGAACGCCACGGCCTCGGCGAGACCGACCCGGACGTCCTGGCCGAGTGGCGTGCCGTGCTCGACCCGCCCACGGAGATCTGATCCATGACCCTCTTCGTGTTCGGCCTGGGCTTCTCGGCCCGGCGCTTCGCGGATGCGGCCCGCACCCGGTTCCCGACGATCCAGGCCACCGTGACCGACCCGGACAAGGCGCGGGCGCTCGCGGCCGAGACCGGGCTGTCGATGCGCGCCTTCGGACCCGGGGTCGACGATCCGCGCATTCCCGCCGACCTCGCGGCGGCCGACGCGCTCCTGATCTCCGTCCCGCCCGACCGCGACGGCGACCCGGTGCTGCGCCGGTTCCGCGACGACATCGCCAGGAGCCGGATCGGGTGGATCGGCTATCTCTCGACCATCGGCGTCTACGGCGACCACGACGGCGCCTGGATCGACGAAACCAC
>CAZZZJ010000645.1:0-1876 GCA_964658355.1 Beijerinckiaceae bacterium | reverse complement strand
GACGGCGTCTCGGGCGCCGGGTCGAGCGCGGCCCAGTTGACGGGCGATGGGGAGGACGTTTCAGGCCAGGATAGGGACTGGCGGGTCTTCGACTTGACCTCGACGGTGAAGGACCGTCGCACACGGCTGCGCAACATGCGGCGTATGATTCTCTTGGATTTGGACAGGAACGCGCGGACGCGCACCGTATTTCATGACGCTTTTTCGGCATTTTGTCGAGCCGACGATGTGGAATCGGTTTCCGACATCGAAATTCCAGGCAGAAAGGCCCTGTTTCGCGGCCGGAACAAGCCACGTCAGGCCATGCGTGCAACCAGTGAGGCAGTCTCCCGCTCCGCAGTGGTCTCGACGGTCACCGCCCCGGTTTTCGCAAGCAGCAGGCGGACCGGAAACGTCGCCGCTTCGGCTTCGGTCTCGGCGACCGCCACGATGCTGATCCCCGGTACGCCGGCCGTGGCGGCGGCGATCAGGGTCGCCGCACCGCCTTCGATATGCGGGATCGCCCCGTCGGCCACGAGAATTTCCGGCCGCCTCAGGATCGCGCGGGCGAGGTCGACCAACGCCTGCTGGCGCCCCGTCAGCAGGCGTCCGCGATTGCCCACGCCGAAATCGAGGCCGCGCAGGCGGATGCCGCGCTCCAGGTTGAACTCGCGCACGACGAGGCGGACCTGGCGCTGGATCTCGGCCTCGCCATGCATCCGCGCGGTGTTGATCCGGCCGAAGAGCAGAGCATCGAGCACCGAGCTGTGTCGATTGATCCGCTCGGGATCGTAGGGCTCCACGTCCTCCTGGCCGTCCTCGCGCCGCAGGGCCTCGCGGATCGCGTAGCGCGCGGCCACCAGCCGCGCTTGATAGGGTCCATCGAGCAGACCGAGGCGCTGGCGCGGTTCGACATAGGCCAGCGCCAGGGCGAGGAAGGCCTCGTTGTCGGCGGCCGGCGGCGTGCCGTCGGCGGCGAGTGCCGACAATCTCTGCTCGAAGATCGGTAGTTCGTCGGGCGCGATCAGCGAGAATCGCCGGAACAATGGATGACCCGGCGGCACGTCGCGGAAGATGTCGACCAGGTTCCGGGCGATCGCCACGCCCATCCGCGCGAGGTCGTCGAGCAGGAACAGCTTGTCCAGGGCGGCGCGGAAGCGCGGCTCGCTGGCGAGGCTGCGCCCGGCCAGTTCCGGCACCGTCGGAACGCCGAACAGAAGGTTCTCCGCGATGGACGCCTGCTCGTTGTAGCGCCGCGGATCGAACGGGATCACGAGGTCCCCCATGCCGGCGGCCGCGAAATGCTGCCGCAGATGCCGGCGTGCGGCGATGACCCGGCCTCCGGGCTCCGAATCGTGCCGGACGAGGCTGTAGGCGCCGAGGCCAAACCGGTAGAGGTCGTCCCCCATCCCGAGACGTTGCAACAGGTCGAGCATCCGCGCGTCCAGGGACACGGCGTCCGCGACGCCGAGCGCGGCGTAGTCGATCCACGGATCGGCCGCATCCTCGATCGGATTTCCGGTGCGGCGTGCTTCCGCGCGCCGACGTCGCGCGACCTCGATGCTGCCCGCCTCGTCCCGCAGCACCGGGCGGCGGCGCAGGCCGTAGGCAAGATTATCGCGGATCGTGCCCGGGAACAGCACCGGCTCCGGCCCGGCATAGGCGATCACCCGGGCACGCCGCCCTTGCGGAAGGGCGGCGATGTCCTCGCCGCCGATCCGCAGGGTCCCGGCCTGCGGCACCTGCAGTCCGGCGACGAGACGCGCGACCGTGCGGCTGAGCCCGCCCGCGGGCGAATGGAGCGCGGCGTGGACCGGCATCGCGAGGGTCACGTTCCCCAGTTCGAGCGGAGGGCCGCCGAGCGGGTCCTTGAGGCTGACGCCGTCCAGCTCGAGCG
>CAZZZJ010000644.1:0-1884 GCA_964658355.1 Beijerinckiaceae bacterium | reverse complement strand
GGCGCGAGGAAGGCACGGCGTGAGGGGGCGGACCACGTCGCCGAAGATACCCGCACGGCGTCACCCGCTGGCCGCGCCGGGGAAACGCGCGTGTCGGTGCCGCGACGCACCCGTGCGACAGACCTCGGCATCACAGCCTTGAGCGGCGCACCGTCCTTCCGCGCAGACCACAGCCGCGCCGAGGCGCTTCGGCGCCTCTCCGAATCCTTCGCGGAACATGGCATTCCGGAGGGCGATGCTCGCTTCCTTCTGCTCGGGGTGCTCGATCTTCGGGCCATCGATCTGACGCTCCACGGCGAGCGTGCGATCGGCGCGGACGGCGCCGACGACCTGGGGACCGCCGCGGGGCGCCGTCTCGCCGGCGAACCGGTGCCCCGCATCCTCGATACGTGGGAGTTCTGGGGCCTGACGTTCCGGCTCTCGCCCGAGACCCTCGTGCCGCGGCCCGACACCGAGACCCTGGTCGAGGCGGCGCTCCGATCCATCCCCGACAAAGGCGCCCGCACCCGGATCCTCGACCTCGGCACCGGCAGCGGATGCATCCTGGTCGCGCTGTTGAGTGAATTGCCGAACGCGACGGGAATCGGCCTGGATCGCTCCTGGGGGGCCCTGCGAACCGCCCGTGCCAACGCGGCGGCCAACGGCCTCGCGGAGCGTGCCGCGTTCGTCGCGGGCGATTGGTGCGATCCCCTGGATGGACGGTTCGACCTCGTGGTCTCCAATCCCCCCTACATCGCCAGCGGTGTAATCGCAGGCCTCGATCGGGAAGTCCGCGATCACGACCCAGTCGCGGCACTCGACGGCGGCGGCGACGGACTCGATGCCTATCGGCGGATCCTCGACGCGACGCTGCGCGGGCGGCTCGCGCCGGGCGGCTCGCTCCACTTGGAAATCGGCTACGATCAGGCCGATGCGGTCACGGCATTGGGTCGGAAGGCCGGTCTCCCCATTCTCGGAATCACTTGCGACCTTGCCGGTCATGCGCGGGTCGCATCGTTCGCGGGTGGCGCCGAAGCGACCTCCACGTAGCGGATTTGCCGCGCCGATCACACGAAAGTGGAAAGATTCCTCATCAAGTTGTCGACGGATGGTCGAAGCCGACTTGCGGTTCGCGGACGATCCGTTAAGACTGAATCCCGTAGGTTCGGTATATCGCATCCTTCGCGGGATGCCGGCCGAGCGCTCCACCGCCGATCAGACGCAGGCTCGGGTTCGAGCAGCGGCGCGGCGGTTTTCGAACCTGACAATCGACAGGCGTCTTGGACGCAAGCGTAGGCCCCGAGGGATCGGGACAGACGGCTGGTAGGCGAGCGGTTCGTGGATCACGGTTTGTGATCCGTCCGCGGGCGTCGGCGAGGACCCGCATCGCGGCGCCTCGGGAGCCCAGCCCCACAGCCCTCACCCCGACCAGACGCGCCTTTCGCAGTAACGAGGGTCATCTGAGACCGATGAGACCAAACCAGAACCGACGGGTGCGTGGCCGGAACCGGCCGAAGGGCCCGAACCCGCTGACCCGGTCATACGAATCCAACGGACCCGACGTCAAAGTCCGCGGAACCGCCCAGCACATCGCCGACAAGTACGCCCAACTCGCGCGCGACGCGCAGGCTGCGGGCGACCCGGTCGCGGCCGAGAACTACTTCCAGCACGGCGAGCACTATTTCCGGATCATCTCCGGCGCGCAGGAGCAGGGCCGCCCGCAGGCCGGAGCTGGCTACGCCTCGCGCTCCTACGACGACGACATGGAGGAGGGCGACGACGAGCAGGGGTCCGAGGCCAACGGCCAGGGCTATGCCGGCTACGCCGCCGAGTACGGGGATCCCGGCCAGCAGCCGCAGCCCTACGACAATCGCGCGGATGGCGGCCAGCAGGACGGACGCCAGG
>CAZZZJ010000643.1:0-1886 GCA_964658355.1 Beijerinckiaceae bacterium | reverse complement strand
GGCGGAAGCCGAAGGCTGCACGCTCTCGGCGGCGATCGAGCGCGCGGGTTCGGATGCGATCGGGCACGATGCCGGCACGCTCGCCGGCCTGCACCCGCTCGGCGTCCCCGTCACCGACGACCCGCTCACGGCGTTCGCGGCGAGCGACGGCGTGCTCGATTTCACCGTGCCGGCGGCGACCGTGATGTTCTCCGAGCTCGCGGCGCAGGCCCGCATCGTCCACGTGGTCGGCACGACGGGCCTGTCCGAGGACGACCTCGCCAAGCTCCGGGCCGCCGCCTACCACGCGCGCATCGTCCGCTCCGGGAACATGTCGCTCGGCGTCAACCTGCTCGCCGCCCTGGTTCAGCGGGTCGCCGCGGCGTTGGGCCCCGAGTTCGACATCGAGATCGCCGAGATGCATCACCGTATGAAGGTTGACGCGCCGTCCGGCACCGCCCTCCTGCTCGGGGAAGCCGCCGCCGCCGGCCGCGGGGTCGACCTCGCCGACGTTCGCGTCTCGACCCGCGACGGGCATACCGGCGCGCGGAAACCCGGCGATATCGGCTTCGCGACGCTCCGCGGCGGCAGCGTCGTCGGCGACCACTCGGTGATCTTCGCCGGCGCCGGCGAACGCATCACCCTCTCGCACCATGCCGAGGATCGCAGCCTGTTCGCCGCGGGTGCCGTCACGGCGGCGCTGTGGGCGCATCCGAAGCCGCCCGGCCTCTACGCCATGACAGACGTCCTCGGGCTGTAAGCCCGCGCTTGGCGGCGGAGAAGCGCTGCCTGTCAGCCTGCGCTTGGGGCCACGGCCCGGCTCTGGTACGAGCCGCAGCGACAAGCCCGACCGGGCGCCTCCAAGAAAGACCGGACCCCGATGGACCGCCTGCTCGTCCTCGCTCGCCACGGCCAGAGCGAGTGGAACCTCAAGAACCTGTTCACCGGCTGGCGCAACCCCGACCTGACCGAGCGCGGCGTCGACGAAGCCCACAAGGCCGGGCGCTGGCTGAAGAGCGAGGGCTACGGCTTCGACGTGGCGTTCACCTCGAATCTCGGCCGGGCGCAGCGGACCTGCAAGCTGATGCTCGGCGAGATGGGCCTCTCGGAGATCGAGACCATCCGTTCGGAAGCCCTGAACGAGCGCGATTACGGTGACCTGTCCGGCCTCAACAAGGAAGACGCCAAGGCGCGCTGGGGTGCCGAGCAGGTGCACCAGTGGCGCCGGTCCTACGATGTCCCGCCGCCCGGCGGCGAGAGCCTGAAGGACACGGCGGCCCGCGTGCTGCCCTACTACATCGAGACGATCCTGCCCCGGGTGATGGCCGGCGACCGGGTGTTGGTCGCCGCCCACGGCAACTCGCTCCGCGCCCTCGTCATGGTGCTCGACCGCCTCAACACCCGGACGATCGCCGGCCTGGAGATCGCCACCGGCGTGCCGCTGGTCTACCGGCTGAAGGCCGACACCACCGTCGCGTCGAAGACGGTGCTCGAGCGCGACATCGACGACGCGTGACGCGCACGTCATGGCGGTGGTTCTCGCGCCCGGACTGATCCACCATCCCGGGTGGCTCGACGCGGCCGCCCGGCAGCGTCTCGCCGACGAGATCGCGGCTGTGCTGGCCGTCGCTCCGCCGTTCACGCCGAGGATGCCGCGCACCGGCAAGCCGTTCTCGGTGCGGATGTCGAATGCCGGCCCGCTCGGCTGGGTCTCCGACGTCGCCGGTTACCGCTACCAGCCGGATCACCCCGAGACCGGCCGGCCCTGGCCGGCGATGCCCGCGACCGCGCTGGCCGCCTGGGACGCGCTCGCGGACCATCCCCTGCCGCCCGAGGCCTGCCTGATCAACCTCTACGCGCCGGGCACCCGCATGGGCCTGCACCAGGACCGGGACGAGGCGGACTTC
>CAZZZJ010000642.1:0-1893 GCA_964658355.1 Beijerinckiaceae bacterium | reverse complement strand
CATCGGGTTCGCCATTGGGTTCGGCATGAGGCCCGGCTGGGATCCTCGATGGCCGCGCTCCAGCCATGCCGGATTTGCGTGGATCGGATGTCCGGCCGCCCGCCTTGTCCCGGCATCGGCGCGATCACCGGCGGACGCTTGCGCCGCGGACGCCCGCGCCCGAGACAATGCCAACCACGGACAGACCGTATGACCGAGATCTCACGCCGCACGCTGATCGCTGCCGGAACCGCCCTCGCCGCCGGCGGAGCGCAAGCCGCCGCGGGGCCGATTCCGGAGCGCGCGGGAAAAGGGGCCGACATCCTCGGGCCGGTCAATCCCGCCCGCGAAGCCGAGGAGCCGAACACCCTCGCGCCGCCCACCACCGACCACGGCACGATGCCGAACCTCAAATGGTCGTTCGCCGACAGCCACATGCGGCTGGAGGAGGGCGGCTGGGCGCGCCAGACCACGGTGCGCGAACTGCCGATCTCGAAGGCGATGGCCGGCGTGAACATGCGCCTCAAGGCCGGCGCGGTGCGCGAGATGCATTGGCACAAGGAGGCGGAATGGTCCTACATGATCAAGGGCCGGGCGCGGATCACCGCGATCGACCCGGACGGACGGACCTTCGCCGACGACGTCGGTGAGGGCGACCTCTGGTACTTCCCCTCCGGCATCCCCCATTCGATCCAGGGGCTCGAATCCGACGTCGACGGCTGCGAGTTCCTGCTGGTCTTCGACGATGGCGGCTTCTCCGAGGATTCGACCTTCCTGATCACCGACTGGCTGGCGCACACCCCGAAGGACGTGCTCGCCAAGAATTTCGGCCTGCCGGAAAGCGCCTTCGCGAACATCCCCGAGCGCGAGCTCTACATCTTTCCCGGCCCGAGGCCCGGTCCTCTCGCGAACGACCGGATGGGCGGAGCCGGCCCGATCCCGAAGACGTTCAGCCACCGGATGCTGGCGCAGGAGCCGATCCGCACGAAGGGCGGGACGGTGCGGATCACCGATTCATCGAATTTCCCGGCTTCGGAGACGATCGCCGCGGCGCTCGTCGAACTGGCGCCGGGTGCGATGCGGGAGCTGCATTGGCACCCGAACGGCGACGAATGGCAGTATTACCTCTCGGGCCGGGGGCGCATGACGGTGTTCGGTTCGGAATCGAAGGCGCGCACCTTCGATTATCAGGCCGGCGACGTCGGCTACGTGCCGTTCGCGATGGGCCACTACATCGAGAACACCGGCGACACGCCGCTGACGTTCCTCGAGATGTTCAAGAGCCCGCGCTACGCCGACCTGTCGCTCCGGCAGTGGATGGCGCTGACGCCGCACGCTCTCGTCCAGGCCCACACCCGCCTCGATCCCAAGCTGGTCGACGGCCTGTCGGCGACGAAGGGGCCGGTTGTGCCGCTCTGAGGCGGTCCGGCCCGGGGCCTCGCGCCGGCTTTAGGCGTCGGTGCCGAGGCGGGCCGAGCGACCGGGGGCGGCCGGGGGCTGCTGGGCGACGCTCGGCGGCGCATCCTGGCCGCGGCCCGGCACGACGACGAGGCGCTGGATCTCGCCGCGCAGGTAGGCCTGCAGGAACGCCTGGTAATCCTTGAACGAGACGCAGCCGTTCGAGGCGCCGCTCGGCCCCAGCATGTAGGTATGGGCGAGCAGGCCGACCCGGCCGTAGACCGCGGCGCTGCCGCCGACCGGGGTAAGGCGGATCGCCCGGACCCCGTGGAACAGGTCCTCGCGCTCGGTCAGGTCGTAGGTGCCCGGCGGGGTCGCCCCGCGCATCCGCACGTGGACGTTGCGTGGGTCGTCCATGTTCTCGCCGAGGCCCGAATGCGCCTCGAGCTTCGTGCCGTTGGGCAAGGTCACGATCCGTGCGCTGATGTCGTAGATCGCCACCGCCGCCGGGTCGGG
>CAZZZJ010000641.1:0-1906 GCA_964658355.1 Beijerinckiaceae bacterium | reverse complement strand
GCGCGTCCGCCCCTATCCGAGCAGCCCGTCGACGAAGGCGCCGAGGCCCGTGCGCCGCGTCCGCTTCAGGCGCTCGGCGGCGAGGATCCCGCGCAGGGCGTCGAAGGCGTTCTGCAGGTCGTCGTTGACGATGACGTAATCGTACTCGCTCCAGCGCTGGATCTCGACGCGGGCGTTGGCAAGCCGCTTCTCGATCGTCTCCGGGCTGTCCTCGGCGCGGCGCTCCAGGCGGTGGCGCAGCTCCTCGAGGCTCGGCGGCAGGATGAACACCGTGACCACGTCGTCGGCGAGCTTCGAGCGGACCTGCCGGGTGCCCTGGTAGTCGATGTCGAAGATCATGTCCCGGCCGGCGCTCAGCACCTTCTCCACCGGGCGACGGGGCGTACCGTAGAAGTTGCCGTGGACCTCGGCCCATTCGAGCAGGTCGTCGCGGGCGCGCAGCTCGTCGAAGGCCTCGCGCTCGATGAAGTGATAGTGGCGTCCGGCGATCTCGGAGGGGCGGCGGGCGCGGGTCGTCACCGAGATCGACAGGTCGAGGCCCCAGCCCCCGTCATCGGCGATGGCGCGCGTCAGCGTGGTCTTGCCGGCGCCCGAGGGCGAGGACAGGATCAGGATCAGCCCGCGGCGGGCGATGGAATCCGAGACCGACTGGGAAGGGGCGTCCGTCATCCGAATGCCCCCGCCGTGTTCCGCGCGCCCATCGCCTCAGTCCCGCTTACTCGACGTTCTGAACCTGCTCGCGGAATTGCTCCACCACGGCCTTCAAGTCGAGTCCGATTCGCGAGAGCGCCACGTCGTTGGCCTTGGCGCAGAGCGTGTTGGCCTCGCGCCCGAGTTCCTGCGCCAGGAAATCGAGGCGCCGCCCGATCGCGCCGCCCGCCACCAGCAGGTCGGACACGGAGTCGAGATGGGCGCGAAGGCGGTCGAGCTCCTCGCGGACGTCGGCCTTGGCCGCCAGCATCACCGCCTCCTGGTGCAGGCGCTCCGGATCGAGGCCGCCAGCCTCCAAAAGTCCCGCGACCGAGGCCGCGAGCCGTGCGCGGATCGCCTCGGGCCTGCGGGCCGGACAATTCTCCGCGGACTGCGTCAGCGCACCCATCCGCGTGACCTGGCCCGCGACGATCGCCTCGAGCTGCCGCCCCTCGGTGCGCCGGGTCTCCACGAACTCGGACACCAGTCGCACCACCCCTTCGGCGAGGTCGTGCGCCAGCGCGTCCGGCTCGGCCGTCGCTTCGTCCTCGGACTCGATCACGCCGCGGATCGACAGCAGCCCGTCCATGGTCGCGGGCGCGATGCCCTCCGGCACCGGCACGCGGGCCACGGCCTCGGCCAGCCGCGACAGCAGGGCCTCGTCGATCCGGACGCGGGCCTTGCTCTCCGGCTTCGTCAGGTTCAGCGAAAGCTGGCACTGGCCGCGCGCCAGGGTCTTCTGCAGGGCGGTGCGCGCGACCTCGCCGACCGCGTCGTAGCCGTTCGGGACCCGCAGCCGGACGTCGAGCCCGCGCCCGTTGACGCTGCGGACCTCCCAGGCCCATTGCACCGGCCCCGTGGTGCCGGCGGCCCGGGCGAATCCGGTCATGCTCGCGATCATCGACGTGCGATACCCTGCATTGCGGCGTGTCCGATGTCGCCGTGCGTAAACGGCTAGAGGAACGCGTTCACTTCCACCGTGAACCCGCCGGGCGCCTGGAAATAGAACGTCACGCGCCCGTGCTCCTCGCGCGGCGTCTCCGGCGCGAAGCCCCCTTCGGTCAGTTGCGCGTGGATCGCATGGACCTGCTCCACCCGCTCCTGGATGAAGCCGATGTGGAAGATCTTGGGGTAGGTCGCGTCCTTGACGCGGAACAGGCTCAGGATGCCGCCGCCGTCGTCGGTGAGGAAGGCCATCTTGTCGTTGACCGGCATC
>CAZZZJ010000640.1:0-1911 GCA_964658355.1 Beijerinckiaceae bacterium | reverse complement strand
TGGCCCGAGGCCTTCGCCACGGAGCGCGCGCTCGACCTCGGCTTCACGGCCGACGCCTCGTTCGACGCGATCGTCGCGCACCACGTCGCGGAGTTCCACGCCGGCGCCTGATCCCATGTGGCATATCGTCGACAATTGTCGAACCGGCGGGTCGACGCGTTAGATCGGGTCGAGCCCCCGGGAAACGCATCGCCTTGTCCAAGCCCATCGAAGACTACGCCGTCATCGGCGACACCCACTCGACCGCGTTGATCGCCCGCGACGGCTCGGTCGACTGGCTGTGCTGGCCGCGGCACGATTCGCCGGCCCTGTTCCTCGCGCTGCTCGACGACGACAAGGGCGGCTCCTGCCGGATCGCGTTCGAGGGCCTGCGGTCCACCACGCGCCGCTACCTGCCCGAGACCAACGTGCTGGAGACCACCTTCGTCACGGAGACGGGCCGCGCCCGGCTGCGCGACGTGATGCCGGTCAACCCGCCGAATCCCGAGCCGGAGGAGGGACCCGACGGCGAGGGCGAGAGCCGGCTGATCCGTCTGCTGACCTGCGACGAGGGGCGGGTGAGCGGGCGGTTCACCGTGCGCCCGACCTTCGACTACGCCCGCTGCGACGGCATCCCGATCCGCGACGGCGCGACGGTCCTGTTCGAGGCCGGCAAGCAGCGCCTCCGCGTCAGCGCCGCGCCGGAGCCGAACCTCGAAGGCGCGATCGCCGAGAGCCGGTTCGCGATCGGCGCGGGCGAGACCGCCTACCTCGTCCTCACGCATGGCGAGGATGGAGAGCGGGCGGGGATCGACGATTTCGCCGGCGCCGAGAGCCGGGCCGAGGCGACCATCGAGTATTGGCGGCGCTGGAGCGCGCACTGCACCTATACCGGCCCCTATCGCGACGCGGTGCTGCGCTCTGCCTTGTGCCTGAAGCTCCTGACCTACTCGCCCACCGGCGCCATCGTCGCGGCGGCCACCGCCGGCCTGCCCGAGGCGGTGCCGGGCAACCGCAACTACGATTACCGCTTCACCTGGATGCGGGACGCGACCTTCACCGTCACCGCCTTCGTGATGCTCGGCTACGTCCGCGAGGCGTCGGAGTTCCTGCGCTTCCTGCGCGAGGCGGACGGCAGCTTCGGCCGCGAGACGAAACTGCTCTACGGCATCGCCGAGGCGATGCCGCCGGAGGAGGAACTCGCGCACCTCTCCGGCTGGCGCGACGTCGGCCCGCCACTGATCGGCAACGCTGCGGAGGGGCAGGACCAGCACGACATCTACGGCGAGCTGATCCGCGCTCTGTGCGTGTTTCTCGAAGCGGTCGACTACGATCCGCCGGAGAAGGTCAACGACCGCCTGCCCGAGGTGCTCGACAACCTCACCGCCCGCGCCATCGCCTGCCGGGACCAGGCCGACGACGGCATCTGGGAATTGCGGACCGGCCCACGCCAGCAGCTCCACTCCAAAGCGATGCTCTGGGTGGCGCTCACCGATGCCGCCCGCATCGGCCGCAACATCCGGGGTGTGGCACCCGAGAAGATCGAGACCTGGGAGCGGATCGCCGCCGAGATCCGCGCGGAATACCTCGACAAGGCGTGGAACGCGGAGAAGCAGGCGTATACCGGCGCCTACGGCTCGCACCACCTCGACGCCGCGGTGATGCGCGCGGTGCTGTTCGGCGCGATCGACGCGGACGATCCCCGCATGCGCAAGACGCTGGCGGCGATCGAGCGCGAACTCGGCGTCGGCGACCTGATCTACCGCTACCGCATGGAGGACGGCCTCAAAGGCGACGAGGCGACCTTCACGGCCTGCGCCTTCTGGCGCGTCGGCTGCCTGGCGCTCGACGGCCGGACCGCCGAGGCGAAGGCGACGTTCGAGCGCCTGCTGGCGCGCGGCAACGATGTCGGCCTGTTCGCCGAGATGATCG
>CAZZZJ010000639.1:0-1912 GCA_964658355.1 Beijerinckiaceae bacterium | reverse complement strand
TGGAGTCCTTGGCCATCGATTCGGCGGCATGGACCGGGGCCGAGACGGCGAAGGCGGCGAGGAGCAGGGCGGCGGTGGTGGCGAGGCGCATGGTCTGAGATCCTTGAGGGCGGGACACCACGTCCCGGTGCAGGATCTTCGGCCGCGTGTGGCCGCCGGTTACGCGGCGGCTCTTGCCCCCGGAGCGGCCGGCGGCACCGTCCACGAGGTCGCGTAACCGTGGGGCCCGACGGAGCGAATGCCCCGGAGAGCCTCGCGGGACGCGGGCTTCCGGAACCACGAGAGGAGCACCGCATGACCCGTCGCCGGATGCTGCTGACCGGCGCCTCGTTCGCCGGCTTCGCCGCCGCGCTCAGGATCTTCGGCCCGCGCGGCGCCGGGCCCGCGTCCGCGGACGTCTTCGCGGTGGCCAAGAGCGACGCCGCGTGGCGGCAGGAGCTTTCGCCGGAGGCCTACGCGATCCTGCGCGGCCACGGCACCGAGCGGGCGGGTTCGAGCCCGCTGGATCGCGAGAAGGCGGCGGGACGCTTCGCCTGCGCCGGGTGCGACCTGCCGTTGTTCTCGTCCGAGACCAAGTTCGAGAGCGGCACCGGCTGGCCGAGCTTCTGGGCGCCGCTCGCGGGCGCCGTCGGCACCACCACCGACACCGCCTACGGGATGCGCCGCACCGAGGTGCATTGCCGCCGCTGCGGCGGCCATCTCGGCCACGTCTTCGCCGACGGGCCGCCGCCCACCGGCCAGCGCTACTGCATGAACGGCGCCGCCCTGCGCTTCCACGCCGCCTGACCTCGATCCGCCCCGAACTCGATCCCGGAGAACGCCATGTCCACCCCGTCCGAAACATCCGGCCTGCGCGGCGTCGCGCTCGCCACCGTCGCCGGCCTCGCCCTGATGGCCGGTGCGTTCTCGCTGCGCGGCTTCGCCCACGCGGAGGAGGCCGGCCGGCGCCTGCCCGAAGCCGCCATGACCGCGAAGGAGACGGGCCTCCGCACGGCGACGCTCGCGGGCGGCTGCTTCTGGGGCGTGCAGGGCGTGTTCCAGCACGTGCGCGGCGTCCGCCAGGCGGTCTCGGGCTATGCCGGCGGCGACGCGTCGGATGCCCGCTACAGCGCGGTCAGCTCCGGCGGCACGGGTCATGCCGAGGCGGTGCGCGTGACCTACGATCCGGCGGTGATCCGCTACGACGAGCTGCTGCGGATCTTCTTCTCGGTGGCGCTCGACCCGACGCAGGTGAACCGCCAGGGCCCGGATTCCGGCCCGCAATACCGCTCGGCGATCTTCCCCGCCGACGAGGCCCAGGCGCGGATCGCCAAGGCCTACATCGCCCAGCTCGACGCGGCCCACGCCTACGCCAGGCCGATCGCGACGCGGATCGAGCCCGGCGCGGCCTTCTACCCGGCCGAGGGCTATCATCAGGACTTCATGGCGAGCCACCCGGACCACCCGTACATCGCCGCCAACGACGCTCCGAAGCTGCGCGACCTGCAGGCGCTGTTCCCCGAGCGCATCGCGAAGGAGCCGGTGCTCGTGGGTGGGCGCCCGCCGGCGTGATCGACCGGAGCGCGGACGGAGTGGCGTTCCCCTATGACCGGATCCGTTTCGCGTTCGACGTGAGCTGGGCCGCCTGAACGGCCGCCGCCGCGCGGCGACGGCGACAAACCCCGCTTTTGTCCCCGCCCCGCGCCGTCCCCGCCCTTGTCCTCGCCGCCCGATCCACGCGAGGATCGCCGGCGTCGGCGGGATGAGAACGAAATCATGACAGCGGCTTCGAAACCTGGCACTCCACCCACTCTCGACGTCGTGCCGATCGAGGATGCGAGCCTCGGTGCGTTCTACCGCAGCATGAACGTCACCGAACGGCGCACCTTCTGGGCCTGTGCCGCCGGGTGGGCGCTCGACGGCATGGACTTCA
>CAZZZJ010000638.1:0-1918 GCA_964658355.1 Beijerinckiaceae bacterium | reverse complement strand
AGGATCACAAGCGCGCCCTGATCGTCCACATGCTGTCGCTCTACCGCGACCTGCCTTTCGTGCTGATCGGCGACAGCGGGCAGCACGATCCTGAGGTGTACGGACGCATCGTCGCCGAGCATCCCGGCCGCGTGAAGGCGGTCTACATCCGCAACGTATCGCGCAACGCCGACCGCATCCGCGAGATCGAGGGATTGGCCGACGTCGTCGCGGCCGCCGGCAGCCGCCTCGTCATCGCGGCCGACAGTACCGCGATCGCCCGCCACGCGGCGGGCCTCGGGCTGATCGCATCGGGCGCGGTCGCCCTTGTGGCGGACGAGCACTCGGCCGGCGGCGAGCCGACACCGACCGTAGAGCGTGCTCCACCCGGCGACCTCGGCGTCGTGCTCGGCGGATCCGGCGGCGCGCTGCCGCCGAGCGTCGTCGTCGAGACGAGAAGGCGGGAAGAATCGACCCTCTGACTTGGCGAGGGCGATCGGCCCTCGGCGCTCAGGAGGCACCGATCCGACTTAGGGCCGAAGCTGTCGGCGAAGTCAGGCCGGCAGGCGCGAAGCGCGAGGCCTGCCGCACTCGTCCCCGACGCCTTGCCATCTCACCGGTCGAAAACCTCAGGTTTATAAATCGGATCGATGCGGCGGATGTACATGCGCTCGCTACACAACCGTCGATCCTCCTGACGGCAGCTTTGTCGCGGGGCTCGTCAATTAATCATTGACGGACGTCACCGCCATCGAGCAGAAAATCTTAAGGATGAGACGTCGGTTTCAGCCACCGCTTCCTGCTCGATCCGTGGTCGTTTTCCAACCTGAGGTAACTTTCCCGGAATGCCGACCCAGACGACCTGCCCCGACGTCGATGTGCAGGATAATCTGAACGTCATGCGAACGATCGCCGGCGTCGCGACGTCGATCACCGGCCACCTCGCTTACCCAGTCCGGCCCAAACGCGTTCGAACCGATGGCCATCGTGCGCGGCGTCGCGCAGCACACGGACTTCGAGGCCCGGGTGAGCCAAGTCTGGAAGGCCCCGTTCCGGTCTTGGGACGGACAAATCCTTCGGCGCGTTCCGACGCGACGGCACGCCCGAACTTGGAAACGAGGCCGAGCGACAGGTGATCGCCGACAACGTCGTCCGCGGCTGACTGTGAAGATACGTGGCGATGCCCCAGCGGTTCTCCGGCGTGCCCCTGCCGACGTCGCCGAATGTCTCCCGACACCGCGATGCGAACCGTACGCTCGAGCACCGCGGGCCCAAACGACGTCGCGGAGGTCCGCCTCGGCAGGGCCGCCGCCGGGGCGCTTCGACCCGTTTCCGGCAACTCCAGGGCAGCACCGAAGCCGCCCCTCCTCGGCGGTAGGCGCGCACAGCAGGCGATCTCGCCGGGAAGAAACCAAAGGAACGATCGTCGGACATGAGCACGGGATTTGCGGTCGCCGCCGCCACGGTCGCCCTCGCCGACCGGCTGCAGGCATTGATCGGCGATGCCGTGCCGGGCGCCCGCGTCACCACGCTCCACCCCGGTGCTCAAGCCCTGCGCGGCGGCGAGCCCATCGTGAACGCCTACCTGTTCCGCACCCTCCGAAACGGCCTGGCCTCGAACCGGGATCTACCGAACCAAGACGTCGCGTGCCGGCCGAAAGCGTCGCCGACGCTGATGCTCGACCTCGACTACATGATCACGTTCTTCGGCGATGAGACACGGCTCGATCCGCAGCGCCTGCTCGGACTGGTTGTCGGAGGGCTCAATGCCGAACCGCTGCTGTCGCGCACCGGCATACGGGCCACCATCGCCGCGACTCCCTGGCTCGCGGGCACCGGACTCGACACCCAGGGCGACCCGTTACGCGTCGCTCCGATGAACCTGCCATCGGAAGCGACGGCGCGGCTCTGGTCCGAATTCGTCGGCGCGCCCTACCAG
>CAZZZJ010000637.1:0-1936 GCA_964658355.1 Beijerinckiaceae bacterium | reverse complement strand
TCGAGGGGATTGACCCACGAATCCTCGCGGGTGTTGTCGCCGGGCTTGCGCTCGACCTCGCGGGTGAGGTTGGCGTCCGCGCGTCGGCCGGAGCGCATCTCATCGACCGAGAGCGTGGCGTTGTTGTCCTCGTAGCGCCCCTGCGCCTGGTTGCCCTTCGGCACGCGTCGCTCGGCGGCGGCGCGCTCGCGCTCCACGACCTCCGGTTCCTTGGGCCATTGGGGCGACGCCGCGCTGGCGCGCGGCGCGGGCAGGGCCTTCCCGTCGAGCTTCGGCGGCATGACCAGCGGCGCGCGCTCGCGATATTCGATCGGCGCCTGCGGCTTCTCCAGGAGGCCGATGCCGCTCATCATGTTGCGCATGATCTCCCCCGTCTCCTGCGCTTGCACCGAAGCCGGAACGACGATCGCCGCCGCCGAGATGAGAATGAGCCCCCGAAACCCGATCATGATGCCCCGCAGCTTGCTCAACGATGCCCGATCCCCGTTCCGGGGTTTTTCGACATGACCGCATGACGAGGCGGCCTGATCCGGCGTTTCGGGTCTGAAACCGGTTTCCGGCGATCGTATGGCGCCTTGACCACACCGGACCAGCCGCCTGCGCAGAGTCGGAGACCCTGTGCTTCGGCGGTTACACCGACGGGGGCTCGCCGGAAAGCCCGGTGCGGCGCTGCGGCATCACGCTGTCGAGGATCAACCCGACGACGCCCGCCACGATCGCCGCGTCGGCGATGTTGAAGACGTACCAGGACCAAGCGCCGGCATGCAGGTGGACGAAGTCGAACACCGCGCCGTAGGCCGCCCGGTCGATGGCGTTGCCGAGCGCTCCGCCGGCGATCAGCCCGAGGGCCGTCGCGAGCAGGCGCGACCGCGTGCGGACCATCCAGACGCCCAGGACGACGGCCGCCACCAGCGACAGCGCCACCAGGAACCAGCGACCGAGGCCACCCTCCTGCTGGAACAGGCCGTACGACACGCCCCTGTTCCAGACGACGACGAACTCGGCGTAGGGGCCGAAGCGCCAAGGCTGGGACAGAACCAGATCGGTGCCGAGATAGAGCCACAGCTTCGAGGCCTGATCGAGGATCAGCGTGGTCAGGAGGGCGAGAGGGCCAAGGCGGGCGGGGGTCATCGGGGGCCACCGATCGCGCACCCTGCCCTCCCCCCTCTGCCGGGGAGGGAGGTGGGAATGCGTATGGCCTCGCTCACGCCGCGCTCGCAGCCGGATGCGCCGCGTCCCACTCCCGGACGGCCCGCGCGTCGCGCGGGGTCACGTCCGGATAGTCGGGATCGGTCCCGACCTCGGGCGTGACCCGCCACGAGCGGGCACATTTGCGTCCCTCGGCGCGGGCGGGCACCACGGCGACGCCCTTCACGTCGTCGAGGCGGAACGCCTCGACAGGTCCCTCCCCGGCCTCGATCCGGATCGCCGAGGTGATGCAGATGTCGGCGAAGTCGACGCCGTCGAGGGCGGCCAGCAGCTCGGGATCGGCGATCGAAACGGTCGGCGCGGCCTCCAGGCTCGCGCCGATGCGCTTGGCCGCGCGCTCGATCTCGATCGCCCCGGTGACGACCCGGCGGACGCGGCGGACCTTCTGCCAACGCGCGGCAAGCGCGTCGTCGCGCCAGGCCTCCGGCGTCTCCGGCAGGACCTGCAGATGGACCGAGCCGGTCTCCGAGGGGAAGCGGTCGAGCCAAGCCTCCTCGGCGGTGAAGGCAAGCACGGGGCTCAGCCAGATCACCACGCGGCGGAAGGCCTCGTCGATCACCTGCAGGGCGGCTCGGCGGGTGACGGACGAGGCCGGATCGCAATAGAGCGCGTCCTTGCGCACGTCGAAGTAGAACGACGACAGGTCGCCGGTCATGAAGCCGTTCAGCAGGGCCACCACCCGCTTGGTGTCGAAGGTGCGGTAGGCCTCGCGGATCTCGCCGTCGAG
>CAZZZJ010000636.1:0-1954 GCA_964658355.1 Beijerinckiaceae bacterium | reverse complement strand
TCGGGCAGGGTCTCGAGTTCGAACACCTCGTTCGAGGTGATGGCCAGCTCCGCGCCCGGCACCGCCGGCTCCTTGACCGGATGGGCGCCGACCGCGATCAGGATCACCTTGGCGGTGACGCGCGCCCCGGAGCCGACGAGGCGGACGGTGTGCGCGTCCTCGATCACGGCGCGATCCGGTACGACCGCGACGCCGGCGCGGATCAGGTTGGCATCATAGATCCCTTCCAGCCGCGTCACCTCGGCGTCGCGGCGCCGCTTCAGGACGCTCCAGTCGAACCGGGGCCTGTCCAGGGTCCAGCCGAAACCGGCGGCGTCCTCGAACTCGTCGGCGAAGCGTCCGGCGTAGACCATCAGCTTCTTCGGCACGCAGCCGCGGATCACGCAGGTCCCGCCGACGCGGTATTCCTCCGCCAGCGTCACGCGGGCGCCGTAGCCGGCCGCGATCCGGGCGGCACGGACCCCGCCCGAGCCGCCCCCGATGACGAACAGGTCGACGTCGTAGGTCTCGCTCATGGCGTGGTCCGATCCGGCCCGGCCGAAGGCCGGGAAAGGTAATGAGGCGCGCTGCGGCACCCGGTGTCGCGCAGCCACGTGATGGCAGCGCCGAGGCCGGCCGTCCACCACGCCGCCCAGGTGTTGTGCTCGACGAAGGCGATGGACGCCGCCGCCGCGACGAGGGCCAGCGCGGTCGCGCGTGTCCCCGGCGGCAGGGTGCGGAGGGGCGTGAGCATCAGCATCGACACCGCCGCCGCGAGCACGGCACCGACGCCTCCGAGCTCGGCCCAGACCTGAAGGAACGCGTTGTGGGGATGGCCGACCGCCAGCAGAGTCCGCATCTCGGGCTCGAGGCGAGTGGCTACGGGTGCCTCGGCGAAGCGCGCGGAGGTGCCGAAACCGGCCCCGAGCCATGGGTCCGCCGCGACCGCGGCGCCGAAGCTGCGGGCGATGGCGACGCGGGCGCGCGACGAGGAATGGACGAGCCGCTCATGGGCGGCTTCCGGCATGAATCGATCGAGCAGATCGCCCTCCACCGGTGCGAGCGCTACCGCCAGCCCGAGGCCGAGCCCGGCGAGGCCGACCGCGATCCGGCCCGGCACGATCCGCGCGACGGCGAACATCGCGGAGCCGGCGATGAGCCCCATGGCGGCCGCCCCGCTCACCGAGCGCAGGATCCCGAGAGTTGCGAAAGCCAACATTGCGATTGCGAGGACGCGCCGGTCCTGCCGCCACAAAGCCAGCGCGAGCGGTCCGGCGACGACGGCGAGCGTGAGGGCCGGGCGGTTGTAGACGAACTCCGCGACCCGCTGGCCGAGCGCGTGCTGCAACGGCAGGCCCGCGGCCAGTCCGATGGCGATGGTCAGCCCCGCGAGCACCACCATCGCCGCGGAGAGCGGTGCGGCGAAGCTCGGGATGCGACCCGGCGCGAGGCGGACGAGGAGGTAGGCGGCCGCCAGCGTCGGCAGGAACTCCCCCGCCATCCGGAGGCTCAGCCCCGGGAACGGCGTCCAGGCCAGGGTGATCGCGCACCAGGCCACGAAGACCAGCGCGGCGACGCCGACCGGCGTCTCGAGCGGTGAGACGACGAGACGGCGCAGCGCACCGGCATCCTCGATGCCGCGTCCGGCCAGGAACAGGAAAGCGGCGATGGCGACGACGAGGGGACTCGACCGGTTGGCCAGCACCATCGCCAGGGGCATCACCGCGAGCGCGACGGCGCCCGCTCCGTAGAGGCGTCGGGACGGGTGCATGGTGCAATCGCGCGGCGGGGCCTGCGGCCTACTGCATCTGGTGCCCGCGCTTGCTCATCTCGGCGCGCACCCGGACCATGACGTATTCCGAGACCTCCTGGGTCCAGGTCTGCATCGCCTGCACCATCTCGTCGAGGATCTGCGGCTGCGTCTCGACGTAGCGCTTGCCGGCGGGCGAGCGGAAGAACGCCGCGATGTCCTGCA
>CAZZZJ010000635.1:0-1964 GCA_964658355.1 Beijerinckiaceae bacterium | reverse complement strand
AACCGGCCGAGCCGCATGTAGACCGGCGCCAGGACGGCCCAGCCGCGTGCGTCGTCGGGATCGGCGACGAGGCGTGCCTCGATCTGGCCGACGGCCTTCATCAGGTCCTGCGCGCCGGAAGCCGCCGCCTGGCGGTCGGCGAGCGTCTGGGCGGGAAGGTCCGGGGAGCCGTAGAGACCGTAGGCGAGCAGGGCGACCAGGGGAATCGTGGAGAGCGCGAAGGCGGAGGCCGCGCGGCGCTGGCGCAGGCGCGGCTCGGCCACGCTCGCCTCGCCGGGGCCGGTCGCGCGGCTCGCACGCAGGAGGCGGCGGGCGGCCTCCGTCCGGGCGGATTCCGCCTCCGCCGGCGCGATCAGGCCGCGAGTGAGGTCGCGCTCGATCTCGGCGAGCTGGTCCTCGTAGAACGCCGTCTCGGTGACGGTGCCGGGAGCATCCGGGACGATGGCGGCCCGGCGCGACATCGGCCAGAGCAGGGCCAGGACGGCCGCGGCGGTCATGCCCGCCAGGATAAACCAGATCGCCGTCATCACACCTTCGAAGCGGTCCCGGTTCGCCCGATGCGAGACCGTGGCCGCTTCATCCCCTCGATTGTAAGACGGCGCCCGTCGGAGCCGAATGGCCTTCACGCCGGATCGTAGAGACGGCGCGCGGGCGGGACGATGCCCGCCCTCGGCGTCACGGTGTCACGCAAGTTTTCCGCGGTGACAAGGGCGCAGGCCGCCGTCGACGTTTCGCGGTCAGTGGCCGGCCGCACCCTTCGGCACGTCGCCCGGCACCTCCAGCACGGCGCGCAGGCCCCCGAGCGCCGCCTGCTCGAGGCGGAAGCGCCCGCGATAGAGCGTGGCGAGGTCGGCGACGATCGAGAGGCCGAGGCCGGAGCCCGGCTTCGATTCGTCCATCCGCCGGCCGCGCCCGAGCACCGCCGAGCGCGCCTCCTCGGGCAGGCCGGGGCCGTCATCCTCGATCGCGACGAGAAGATGGGGATAATCGTGGCTGTCCACCGCCTCGGCCCGGATCGCGACGCGGCCGGAGGCCCATTTCGAGGCGTTGTCGACGAGATTGCCGACCATCTCCTCGAAGTCCTGCCGCTCGCCGCGGAAGCGCAGGCCGGCCGGCACGTGGACCTCGTAGGCGATGTCCTTGTCGCGATAGATCTTGCCGAAGGTCCGCACGAGCCCCGCCAGGGCCGGCTCGACGTCGGTCGAGGTCCCGAGGGTGCCCGCGAGCGCGGCGGCGCGGGCGCGATCGAGGTGGTAGTTCACCTGGTCGCGCATCACCGCCGCCTGCTCGCGGATCTTCTCGGCGAGGTCGGCCGGAGCGTCGGACGCGCCGACCTCGTTGACGATGATCGAGAGCGGCGTCTTGAGCGCGTGCGCGAGGTTGCCGACCTGTGTGCGGGCGCGCTCGAGGATCTCGCGGTTGGTCTCGATCAGCAGGTTCACCTCGCCGGTGAGCGGGGCGATGTCGCGCGGATAGGTTCCGGTGATGCGGTCGGCCTCGCCGCGGCGGATCGCGCCGAGGGCCGCGCGCATCTTCTTCAGGGGCGCCAGGCCGAAGCGGATCTGCAGCAGGGTCGTCAGCGCGAGCGACAGCCCGAGCAGGCCGAAGGTCATGAACAGCGAGTTGCGGAAGCGCTCGACGTCGTTGACGATCTCGTCGGCGGGGCCGGCGACGCGCACCGTGTAGCGCCCGTCCTCGCCGAGATCGACGTCGCGCTCGATGATGCGGAGCAGCCGGTCGTCCTGGGCGCGCCCGTAGCCCTGCCGGATCTGCCCGACCCCCGCCTTGCCGTCGGGATCGGTCGCGGGCTTCAGGGGCACGCCGACCAGGGAGCGCGAGGTGCGCAGGTCCCGCGGCCGGGCATCGGGCTTGCCGACCTGCCAGTACCAGCCGGACAGCGGCAGGTCGAAGCGCGGATCGCCGAGCGAGAAGGCCCGGCTCTCGGTGTCGCTCGGGGTGACGAG
>CAZZZJ010000634.1:0-1973 GCA_964658355.1 Beijerinckiaceae bacterium | reverse complement strand
CCGACGGCGCGATGACCGGCTACGCCTTCCCCGACATGCTCGCCGACGTGGTCCGTCTCTCGGCTGCGGGACAGCGCGACGCCGCGCACGACCTGTTCGACGCGCACCTGCCCCTGCTGCGCTACGAGCAGCAGCCCGGCATCGGGCTCGCGGTACGCAAGTACGTGATGGCGCGGCGCGGGCTGATCGCCTCGGACGCCCAGCGCCGGCCCGCCGGCGCCATGAGCGCGAAAGCCGTGGCCGAGGTCGAGTACCTCCTGTCTCGCCTCGCCCGTCACGACCCGCGCGCGGCACTGCCGCGCCTCTGAGGGTCTATTCAGCCCGCCGGTCGCGAAGCGCGGTGCCGCAACGACCGCGCGCCACCCATCACCGCGTCCTGGAGCGCCCGCCTCAACGGGCCTCGAAGGCGCCCACCCGGAAACGTGCGGCCGGCTGGAGGCTCCTTCGGGGCTCCTGCCGCGCAGGAGTCCCTCCGGGTGAGGTCGCGGGCGGGACGACGGAAAGGCGGGTGCGGCTTCCGGCTCCATGCTGCGATCGAGCCGCTTCGGAGGGCTCAGCCCTCCCCATCCCCCCCGAGCGACCATTCGCCGACGCGGGCCAGATGGTCGTAATCGCCGTAGGACTTGGCGTATTTCGCGTACGGGCGGGACGTGTAGGCGGCCTCCCCGGTCATGAAGCGGGCGACGAGCCCCTTGAGGCGCGTGGCGTGCTCCTCAACGATCTCCGCCACGGTGCGGGGATCGCCCTTCGGCGGCTTCACCGCCACCGGCACGAACGGCTTCCGGCCACCCGAGGCGTGGACGTAGAGCAGGTCCGGAGTCGCCTCGGTTGCCGGGAACCCGTCGAACGCGCCGTGCCTCAGCATCGCCGCCTCGAGCGTCAATTGCGGTGAGAAGCCGGCAAAGATCTCCCGCGCCGACGGTGGTGCGCCGGTCTTGAAATCGACGATGCAGGCGCCGTCCGCGCCGCGCTCGATCCGGTCTGCCCGCGCCCGGAGCGTGAAGGTCTCGGCCCCCAGCGGGATCGGCCAGCGGCCGAACATCTCGGGCTCGACGCGTGCGACGCTCGCGCGACGCTCGATCTCCCAGGGAAGGTAGAAGGCCGCCATGCGCTCGTAGCGCGGCCACCACTCGGCGTAGAGCTCGGGATAGGTCCGCTCGATCTCGGCGAAGGCATCGACCGCGATCTGGGCCAGCCGTTCTCGCGCAAGGTCCTCGGGCGGCAGCGCATCCGGGTAGTGCTCGGCGAACGTCCCGAAGATTGCGTGGATCATCGTACCGCGGTCGCCCGCGCCCGGTCGCTCCGCCACCACGTCCAACGGATCCAGCCCGAGGACGTGGCGGGCGAAGATCGCGTAGGGGTCGCGGACCAGCGTCTCGATCTCGGTGACGCTGAGGCTGCGCGGGAACAGGGCCGGGTCCGGCCGCGGCCTCGGCTGGCCCAGGCGCGGCTGCGCCTCGGCGGTGTCGAGGGCGCGCGCATAGCCGGCAAAGCGCCGGCCGGCGTCGAGCGCGCCGGCCCATGCGCGCTCGCCGGAGAACGCCCGGATGCGCTGCAGGAAGCGCGAGGGTACGGTGGGCGAGCCCGCGCGCTTGGCCGCGCGGGTGATCACCGCGTCGCGGCAACCCAGAGCCTCGACGAAATCGTGTGCCGCCTGACCGAGCCGACGCTCCGGCGGATTGAGGCCGATGCGTTCCCGCATCGGCCGGTTCAGGAAGGAGTCCGTGGTGGTCTTGCCCGGCCAGACGCCTTCGTCGAGACCGGCGAGCACCACACGGTCGTAATGCATCAGGCGCGATCCGAGCGGATCGAGGATGCTCAGGCGCGGGTGCGGCGCCGGTCCGGCGCACGCAACGGTCCGGTCGGCGGCGAGCATGGTGAAGAAGGCGGGGTAGTCGTCGAAGCTTCCGGGCAGCAACGCCGCCTCGGCCTCCGAGCGATGGCCGACCAGGTTCCTGACGTCGTCGAACAGC
>CAZZZJ010000633.1:0-1973 GCA_964658355.1 Beijerinckiaceae bacterium | reverse complement strand
CCGGCATCACGCTCGCGATGCTCGCGCTCGCCGCCGGCGCGTGCCTCCTCCTCGTGCCGCTCCTCGGTGTGATCGGCGCGGCGTGGGGGATGGCGCTGACGACGGTGCTGCGCGCCGGCATCCTGGCGCTGGCGGCGCGGGCCGTGCACGGTCTCTCGACCCCGGTCTGGACCGGGCTCTTCGCGGGAGGCGCCCGATGATCCGGGGCGCACGCCTCTCCGCCCACGATGCCGGCCCGGCGGACACACCGGCCCCGGCCGAATGGGACGACCTGTTCATTCGCGCGAAGTCACCGCACCCGCATTACGCGCGCCACGCGGTCGCCGCCCACCGGACGGCCGGGATCGTCCCCGACGACCTGCGCTTCGTAACCGTCCGGCGGGCGGGATGGCTCGAGGCGGCCCTGCCCTATCGGATGGTGCGCGACGTCAGCGGCCTCGGCGGCCGCGTGGCATGCCCGCTCCTCTCGCCCTTCGTCACCGCGACCGCGCCGCTCGTCGCCGACGGCCCGGCCCTGGACGTCACCTTCGACGCCCTCGTCGCGGCGCTCGCGGAGGCCTCCGGCGGACGCGCCTGGCGCTGGCCGCTCCTGCCCCTCGACGGTCCGGCCGGCGCCGGCCTCGTCGCCGCCATGGACCGTGCCGGCTGGCGTCGCGCGACGGTGGCCGCCTTCGACCGCCCGGTGCTCGACCGTCGCGCGAGCCACGACGCCTTCCTCGCGGGCCATCCGCACAAGGCGCGCCTGAAGGACCTGCGCCGCCGCGCCCGGCGCCTGACCGAAGCCGGCACGGTGACGTTCGAGACCGCGACCGCAGGCCCGGAGCTGGACCGGGCGGTCAATGCTTTCCTCGACCTGGAGCGCACCGGCTGGAAGGGCAAGGCCGGGACCGCGATGGCGTGCCGGCCGGAGCATGCGGCCTTCGCCCGGGCCCTGTTCGCAGGCACGGACGGGCCGGTCGGCGCGCGCGCCGACACCCTGAACCTCGACGGGAGGCCGGTCGCGATCAGCCTGGCGCTCACCGGTGGCGGCACGGCGACGCTCCTGAAGACCGCCTACGACGAGGGCCAACGCGCGAGCGCCCCTGGCCTGCTGCTGGAAGCGGAGATCGTGCGCGCCTGCCACGAGACCGCCTTCGCGGACCGGCTCGATTCGGCGACGCTTGCGGGCTCGGCGCTCGAAAGCCTCTATCGCGAGCGCGAGACCGTCGCGGAGATCATCGCGGTGCCGCCGGGCCGCACCGTCCTCTCGCTCGAGCGGCGGGTGCGCCTCGCGCGGTTCGAGCACAGGGCCCGGGACGAAGCCCGGCGCCTGCTGCGTCGCTGAGGGTCAAGCGCGCCGCCGACGCCATCCGTCGAAGAAGGCCGGGTCCGTCAGACCCGCGCCGAGCAGGCCGAACAGCCCGAGATGCAGGCCGAGCGCGGCGAGCCCCACGCTCTGGAGCGACCACAAAGCGACGGCGCCGCCGGCCATCAGCGCCGGCCCCGCCACGTAGGCGACCGCCCGCCAGCCCGAGGCCGGGCGCGCGAGCCGCCACCAGCTCGCGGCGAGCGCCATCGCGGCGAACCCGCCCTTGATCAGGGCCATGCAGCGGATCACCCGCACCAGATCCGGCTCGATCGTCGCGGCGGGCGCTCGGGCGACCACGACACCTGCGGCCACGAGGGCGGCGGCAGCGGTCAGGACCAGCAGCGGTCGCGGTCCGAGCCCGATCGCATCGCGTGCGGGAACGGCCGTCGCGAACGGGCCGGGGACCGTCGGAAACCGCATCGATGCCTCCGCGTGGGTCTGGGATCGGCTCGGCCCCCAAGGGGGCGCCTCTCAGTTTGAACGTCGGGCAGGCGGTCCGCAACCGGTGGCGACCGGACCCTAGCCTTTCACCCCGAGGCGGACGTTCCGCCTCCCGAAGCAGACGCAGGATCTAGTGCACTGACTCAGACAGATGGTTCAGGGGATCGGCTGACGGCTGCGAGGA
>CAZZZJ010000632.1:0-1979 GCA_964658355.1 Beijerinckiaceae bacterium | reverse complement strand
TCGGCGACCTTGAGGTGGACGTGGCCGATCCGGACTCCGGGATCGATCGGTGTTCCGGCGGCGCGCATCGGGGGTCGTCCGTGTCTTCGAGGGCGCCACGAAGGCGCGAGGCAAGTCTTTTCTAGGCTGCGCTTTTCCAAAACCGTGCCATCATCTGCGCGAGCACTGGCTGGAGAGAACGATGGCGACCGAGAACAAGCGCGGAAATCGCGAGACGAAGAAGCCGAAGAAGGTGGTGTCGAAGACGATTGCTGCGGCGCCCTCGACGAAGGACATGGTCAGCGCCGCGATCAAGACGGCGGGCAAGAAGGGCAAGTAGCATCACGCACCGGTGCGCGGATCGTCAACTCGGTCGGCGCATCGGGCTAGGCGGGAAAAAACGGCCGGCGTTGTCATCCCGCTAACCGAAGGCATGCGAGCGTGACGCATGCTCGATCGCATCTGGACCACGGCCAAGGCGGTATTCGGGGTGGCCCTCCTCGTGGTCTGCGCGCTGCTGGCTGCGCAGAAGCTCGACCGGGAGCGTGCCGGCCAATCTGCACAGGTCACGCTCCGCACCGGCGGACCCGAGGCCACCGGCTCGATCACGCCGTCCGCGCCGGCCGGGCCGACGCAGACGCCCGACGAGTAGAGTCCTACTCCGCGGCCTGCCGCGCGGCGTAGCCGAGCCGCCCGTTCAGCTCCTCGACCAGCTTGATCGCGGCTTCCGCGATCACCGTGCCGGGCGGGAAGATCGCCGAGGCGCCGGCTGCGTAGAGCGCATCGTAGTCGCCGGGCGGAATCACGCCGCCGATCACGATCATCACGTCCCCGCGGCCCTGCTCGGTCAGCGCCGCCTTCAGCTCGGGCACCAGCGTCAGGTGGCCGGCGGCAAGCGACGACACGCCGACGATGTGGACATCGTTCTCCACCGCCTGCCGCGCGGCCTCGGCGGGGGTCGCGAAGAGCGGCCCGATATCCACGTCGAAGCCGAGGTCGGCGAAGGCCGAGGCGATCACCTTCTGGCCGCGATCGTGCCCGTCCTGGCCCATCTTGGCCACGAGGATGCGCGGCCGGCGCCCGTCGTTCTCCTCGAAGGCCTCGACGAGACCCCGCACCTGCTCGACCGCTGGCGACATGCCACCCACCTCCCGCTTGTACACTCCGGAGATCGACCGGATCTCGGCGCGGTGCCGGCCCCAGGCCTTTTCCAGCGCATCCGAAATCTCGCCCACCGTCGCCTTGGCCCGCGCCGCCTCGACGGCGAGCTCGAGGAGGTTGCCCTCACCGTCCGCCGCCTGGGTGAGCGCCGCCAGCCGCGCATCGACGTCCGCTTGGTTCCGTTCGGAGCGCAGGCGCTTGAGCTTGTCGATCTGCAGCGTGCGTACGTTGCCGTTGTCGACGCGCAGGAGCTCGATCTTCATGTCGTCGTCGGGCTTGAACTTGTTGATGCCGACGATGGTCTGGCGGCCGGAATCGATCCGGGCCTGGGCGCGGGCCGCCGCCTCCTCGATCCGGAGCTTGGGGATGCCGGCCTCGATCGCCTTGGCCATGCCGCCGAGCTCGTCGACCTCGCGGATGTGCTCCCAGGCACGGGCCACGATGTCGGCGGTGAGCTTCTCGACGTAGTACGAACCGCCCCACGGATCGACGATGCGCGTGGTGCCGCTCTCCTGCTGCAGGAACAGCTGGGTGTTGCGGGCGATGCGGGCGGAAAAGTCGGTGGGCAAAGCCAGCGCCTCGTCCAGCGCATTGGTGTGGAGCGATTGCGTGCCGCCCTGCGTCGCCGCCATCGCCTCGATGCAGGTCCGGGTGACGTTGTTGAACACGTCCTGCGCGGTCAGCGACCAGCCGCTGGTCTGCGAGTGGGTGCGCAGCGGCAGCGACTTCTCCGACTTCGGGTCGAAGCCCTTCACGAGCTTGGCCCAGATCAGGCGCGCGGCCCGCATCTTGGCGATCTCCATGAAGTAGTTCGTCGAGATCGCCCAGAAGAACGACAG
>CAZZZJ010000631.1:0-2000 GCA_964658355.1 Beijerinckiaceae bacterium | reverse complement strand
TCAAGGCGCTCCAGGTCGCGCTGAACCTCGGCATGGAGCGGCGCTTCGTGCTGCACACGCCGCTGATGTGGCTCGACAAGGCAGAGACGTGGCGTCTGGCCGAACGCTTGGGCGGGCGGCCGCTTGTCGATCTGATCGTCGAGGACAGCCATACCTGCTACCTCGGCGAACGCGGGGCGCGCCACGATTGGGGCTATGGCTGCGGGACGTGCCCGGCTTGCGCGCTGCGTGCATCCGGCTACGCGCGGTTCGTCGCCGCCGCGGCCTGATCACACCGACTGCACGATGACACCGTACCAGCCGAGGCCATCATAGGTCTCGTAGCCGGGGGTGCGGTGGAAGGCCGTGACGGATGCGCCCTGTACGACGCCGCTCGTGCTGTCCTTCGGATCGAAGGCGATGGTCTCGGTGAGCACGCCCTGGCCGTCGGAGGCGGCGAGGACCCGCCGATCCGCATCCACGAGCAGCACCCGCGTGCGGGCACGATCATGCGGCGAGACCCGAACACCGGCCACGATCGACCGCGCCTGTGGCTCCCAGTCGAAATGAACCGCCAGCACCCCGATAGGCGCCCCGTCCGCACGTCCGCCCTCGCGGATGCTCGCGCAGTAGGTCGCGACCTGGGCGCCGCCGAGGCGCGGCTCGCGCCGTACGTTGCCGGCCACGTACGCGTCCCCGTCGCGCAGGGCGACGGCCTCCCGGAACCATGCCTCGTCTTCGACGCTGCAGCCGCGGGCGTCGGGATACCGGTCCGGCCTGCCGACGGCGAGGATGCGGCCGCGGCGGTCGCATACCCAGAGATCGAGATAGACCGTGTAGGCGGAGAGGATCACGCCGAGCCGGGCGCCGGCATGGGCCGTCGTCGCCGCGTCGAACTCTGTGGCGCAGGCGACCAGGGCGGCGTCCGTCGCCCACCAGCGCACGTCGCAGGTGCGTTCGTAGAGGTTGCGGTCTATCAGCTCGATCGCATTAAGGGCGAGGTCGACCATCCGCTCGTTCCGCGTCTGGATTGCCATCGCGCGGACGGTTCGGGCGAGTTCGCTGATATGCCCGGAGAGTTGCGTCTCCAGTTCGCGGGCGAGCGTTTCGATCTCGGCACCGATCACGCGGACCTCCTGCGCCACCACCGAGAAGCCCTTGCCGTGCTCGCCGGCATGGGCCGCCTCGATCAGAGCGTTCAGTGCCAGGATCTTGGCCTGGGCTGTGATCTGGTGGATGCGGCCGATCTTCTCATGCGCGACCCGGCCGACCCCGGCGGTTAGCGCCGAGATCGTCGCCAGGGTGGGCGGTGGATCGCCGGCGTCGTTCTGCACGGGGCCAACAACCTTCGAGGCGGCAGCGGACATGCGCGACGGCTCAGCTCAAATCCCAAATCGTGATTTAAAGCCTACATCAACGTGGTGAAGAAGGATTGAATCTGCGGCGGCGTCCCAGCCCACACGGCGAGGGATCGAGCCCGCAAAGGGGACTTCGCGCAAATTCCGCGTCGCGAAGGGTGAATGTCGATCAGCGCAGGCGCTCGGTCAGCGCCGTCAGCGTGCCGGTGAAAGCCTCCGGGCCGCCGATCAGGCGTTCCAGCAGCAATGCGCCTTCGAGCGTCGCCACCACCAACCGGGCGTGGCTCGCGGGATCGAGGTCCGGTCGGATGCTCCCGTCCGCCGCACCGTCGCGAAACACCTGCTCAAGCCAGGAGACGTGGTGGGCGAAGAACGCGACGATGTCGCCGCGCAGCCGCTCGGGCAGCGCGTCCCCCTCGGTCGCCAGCGCCGCGCACAGGCAGCCGAGCCCCTGCTCGACGCCACCGAGATAGAGCCGGCCGTAGGCCGCAATCCGCTCCAGCCCGGTGGCATGGGAACCGACAATCTCGGCAAGCGCCGCGTCATAGCGTTTGCCATAAGCCGCCACGAGTGCCGCGCCGAGGTCGTCCTTGGTGCGGAAATGATGGTGGATGCTCGCCTTGCGGATGCCGACCGCCTCGGCGAGGTCGGCATAGCTGAAGC
>CAZZZJ010000630.1:0-2004 GCA_964658355.1 Beijerinckiaceae bacterium | reverse complement strand
TGGTGGTTCGCGGTGCTGACGACGCTCACCGGCGGCATCGGCATCCTGCTCACCGGCACCGTCGTCGACAATTGGTACCTCTGGGCGGTGAAGCACGGCGTCGCGCCGTCCTATCCCCAGGTCTACGGCCCGATCGTCGATCCCTCCAGCGTCGCCCCCTCGGTGCACCCATGAGAACCCTGCTCGCCGTCGCAGGCGCGGTCGCCGCGCTGTTCCTCACGATCGCCATGCTCGGGACCGCCGGCTGGACCCGTCCGCCGATGGCGCAGCACCAGACCGGGTTCCGCGGCACCGGAATGGACGTCATCGAGACCAGGGCGAACAGGGCCGCCAGCGTGGAGGCCAACCAAGCCCCCGCGCCGGCCGACCCGGCCGAGCCCGGGGGCGAGAAGGCCTCGGCGGTCTACCAGAACGTCAAGGTCCTGGGCGATCTCTCCGCCGACAACTTCAACCGGCTGATGGCCTCGATGACGGAGTGGGTCGCGCCCGAGCAGGGCTGCACCTACTGCCACAACACCGAGAACATGGCCGACGACAGCCTGTACCAGAAGCGCGTCGCCCGCCGGATGCTGCAGATGGTCCAGCACATCAACTCGACCTGGAAGGAGAACCACGTCCACGAGGCCGGCGTCACCTGCTACACCTGCCATCGCGGCCAGCCGGTGCCGAAGAACATCTGGTTCGAGAACCCCGGCCCGAATGCCGGGCACGGCATCATGCCGCGCAACAATGGGCAGAACGTCGCCAGCCCGCAGGTCGGCCTGACCTCGCTGCCGTACGGCGTCTACGCCGCCTTCTACGCCCACAAGGACACCCCCGAGGACGCGATCCGCGTCAACGCCACCTCGGCGCTGCCGGAGAGCAAGGGCAAGCCGATCCAGGACGCGGAGAAGACCTTCGCGATCATGATCAGCATGGCGCAGTCGCTCGGCGTGAACTGCACCTACTGCCACAACACCCGTTCAGTGGCGGATTGGAGCACCAGCACGCCGAACCGCGTGAACGCCTGGCACGGCATCCGGATGGTCCGCGAGTTGAACGAGGACTACATGCTGCCGCTCTCGTCGACGCTGCCGCCGAACCGCCACGGCCCGATGGGCGACGTGCCGAAGATGAACTGCGCCACCTGTCACAACGGCGCCAACAAGCCGCTGAACGGCGCCCACGTGGTCGAGGCCTATCCCGAACTCGCCGGGCCGGTCACCTCGGCGGCGATGCCGGCCGGCGTGCCGGTGCAGCCCGCCGGCGCGACAGATCCGGCGATGCCGGCACCCGCGCCGAAACCCTGACGCGCGCGGCCGGGCAAAGCCCCGGCCGACCACCTTCCGTGACAAGCACGGCCGCCGGACCCCCGTCCGGCGGCCGTCTTCGTTCTCGTCCGCGTGCCCATCAATCGGGCATCGGCGGCGACGCGGAGGATCCCGTGTCAGCACTCGGACCGCAATCCCCGACTCGGACTTGCCGGCGGCGATGATATAAACTCTTGGTTGTATATCGTCGTACGGACAAGCGCAGGGCGGGAGCTAAGGATATGGCGCGCGGCCGAGATCCCGGCGAGCTCGCCTCGGCGCTGGCCTCATGCCGGACGGCGTTCGTCGGGGTCGGCCTTCTCAGCGGCGTTGTGAACCTGCTGACCCTCACCGGCTCGTTGTTCATGCTGGAGGTCTACGACCGGGTGATCCCGAGCCGGTCGGTGCCGACGCTGGTCGGGCTGATGGTGCTGGCGCTCGCGCTGTACGCGTTCCAGGGCGCAATGGAGGCGATCCGCTCACGGATCCTCGTCCGCGTCGGGGCGGCCCTCGACGAGGCGCTGTCGGGCCGGGTGTTCGACGTGGTGGTGCGCGCGCCGCCGAGAGGCACGGCGTTGGGCGATGGGCTGTTGCCGCTGCGCGACCTCGACCAGATCCGCGCCTTCCTGTCGGGCACGGGCCCGTCGGCATTCTTCGACCTGCCGTGGCTGCCGATCTACCTCGCCGTCTGCTTCCTGTTCCACCCGCTGATCGG
>CAZZZJ010000629.1:0-2015 GCA_964658355.1 Beijerinckiaceae bacterium | reverse complement strand
TGATCCGGCGCACGCGGGCGAGCAGCTTCGTCTTGTCCTTGATCGTGTGGCCCATGAGCCATCCTTCCAATTGATGGTATAGGGGGGTACCCTATCAGTGTCGAGCCCCATCCTCGCCGGGAAGCCGAGCCCTACCATGAACAGGAACGATCCCTGCTTCGGCGTCTGCCAGTTCGACGGCCGGACCGGGTGGTGCGTGGGTTGCGGCCGCACGCTCCCGGAAATCCGCGCGTGGCGGAAGATGACGCCCTACCGACGCGCGAGCTGCCGCGCCGGGTGACCCAGACGAACAAGCCGCACGCGCCGGCCTCGACGTCAGCGCGATCGTCCACTTCGGTCACAGGCAGGCCCGGAAGCGGTTCGGCATGAAACCACCCTGTGCGTGTGCGGAGCCTGGAGACAGGCTCACCGCAATCGTCGGCGGTCCGGAAGCGCTTGCCGTCGCAAGGCGTCGCGATGACACGGTCGAACCGGGCCGGGTGCCGCATGCCCAGTCTCACGGATTCCGACCCGTCGGCGGGATCGGCGCGAGCCCGTACGGGTCGAGCGACGGATCTGGATCGCGAGCCTATGGATCGCCACCCATGATGGCGGCAGGCGACGGGCCGCCGACGCTCGACCGTTTCGCGCGGCGCACCCGACCGGGATGCGGCGTCCCGCTGCGGTCCGGCCTCAGGCCTCGACCCGGGCGCCCGCTAGGATCGCCACGCCGCAGGCGATGACCGCGATGCCGGCGATCATCGGCAGCGTCACCGGCTCGCCGAACAGCAGCGCGCCGCCGACCGCGGCGCCGACCATCCCGACGCCGGCCCAGATCGCGTAGACGACGCCGATCGGCAGCATGTCCATGCTCGACGACATCAGCCACAGGGCCGTGCCGTAGCCGAGGGCGACGATCAGGGTGGGGATCGGCCGCGTCAGGCCGTCGGCCGCCTTGAGCGCGAGGGTCGCGGAGATCTCGGCACCGATCGCGATGGCGAGGGTGAGGTAGGGGTTCATGCGCTCGCCGCCAGCGCGGCGCCCGCGGCGTCGGCCTCGGGCGCCGCCGGAGAGACGGTGAACATCTCGATGTCGTCGGCGAACTGCTCGACGATCGTGCCCGAATTCGCCAGGCACACCGGCAGGTACGCCGGCAGGGTCGGCGCCGGCGGGAAGCCCTCCGCGAGCAGGCGGTCGTTGGCGAAGGTCACGTCGAGGGCGCAGAACGCGTAGTACGCGCGGACGGCACGGAGCATCGCCTGCTTGAGCGGCCCGTCGAGGCCGAACACCTCGGCGAAGCGCCGGCGCAGCACGGCGCGGTCGGCGGTGAGGTCGAATTCGTGGAAAGCCCGGACGCCGTCGCTCGGCTCGGCCGCCTCGAACGCCGCGATGACCTCGGCCCAGGTGGTGCGGCCACGGACGCCCGCCGAGAGGTGGTAGAGGGTGTGGGCAAGGTGCGGCTTCGTCAGCAGACCGACGAGCGTCTCGGCGACCCAATCGGCCGGGACGACGTCGACGTGGCTCTCGGGCGCGCAGGGCAGCATGCGCAGGGCGTCGGCGGCGCGCAGCACCCAGAGGATGCTGGAACTCGGGCCCGCGCCGAGGCTCGCATGGCCGACGACGATCGAGGGCCGGGCGACGACGATCGGCAGATCGGGGAAGCGCTCGGCCAGCGAGGTCTCGGTCGCCGCCTTGGACACCGTGTAGGCGACGATGTGCCGGGCATCGGCCGCCGGATAATCGGCCTCCGCGACCAACGCGTCGGCGTCGGCGCCGCAGATCATCGCGGTGCCCACGTGCAGGAACCGCTGGAGGCCCGGCATCGCGCGGGCGCGCCGCGCCAGCGCCAGCGTCCCATCGTGGTTGGTGCGGTAGACCCGCTCGTCGCCCCACCAGGAGGTGTCGGCGGCCAGGTGCAGCACGTGGGTGCACGCGTCGAGGCGCGGGTCCCGGTCCAGGTCGGCCCGGGTGAAGTCTCCGGGAACGACCTCGACCTTGCGGGCGAGGCGCTGGGCCGTGAAGGCGTCGGTGAAGCG
>CAZZZJ010000628.1:0-2021 GCA_964658355.1 Beijerinckiaceae bacterium | reverse complement strand
GGAACGGATCGGGCAGGCCGGCCGTGCCGCCTGCGGCGCCATCCGCGCCGGCGACATAGTATTGCAACTCGTCATTGTACGGCATCGTGCCGGTGGCACGGATCCGCGTCGACCATTGCGGTGCCCCGACCGTGTCCAGCCCGGTCGTCCCGTTCCAGGGCGTGAACTGATCGAACTCCTCCGAGAAGGTCAGCGTCGCGGTCTGCGACAGGTCGTTCGGATCGATCGCCATGGTCGGTCCCCGCCTCACGAAAGCGGCCCGTGAGCCGCCGCGCGCTATATGCAACCAAAGGTAGAAGTAGCGGCTCGCAAGTTCGGTTCCGAACGCGGAAGGATCGATGGCGGTCCTTCGCAGGCGATCGGGACGGCATCTGCGTCTTCGTTCGGAAGAGTTGCGTATAGAATACCGCCCGCTTCGATGCCGGACAGTTGTCCCACGGCGGTCGTCGTCGCCGATTCTCGGCCTTGCCGTCGGTCTGCGGGAAAGCGGACCCGGGGATCGGACCCGCCCGGATGGAACCGCTGCCGTTCTCGGCCGTAACGCTCCGCAGCTTCCGACGGACCTTCGATGAGACGCGCCGCGACCCGATCGACCTCGTTTCCGCACGGCCATCGCCACGGTTCACCGGTCGGCGTCATTCAGGGCGCATTCAGTGCCTGGAGCCGACAGTCCCGGCCCATGCGCTACCCCCTCGCCACCGCAGCGATCTGCCTGACCATCGCGGCGTTGGCCGCAGGCGGTCTCGGCACGCTCGCGGAGGAGACCCGGGAGGCGGCTCCCCTGGCCGCCGTGCCGGGGCCGCCGCAGCCGCGTGTCGACGAATGCCTGTCGCCCGCCGACATGCGCGAGGAGGTCTCAGAGCGCCGCGTGATCGCACCGGTGGCGGCGATCAGGGCCGCACGCACGGTCATCCCGCGGGCGGAGATCCAGCGGGCCAGCCTGTGCCGCCATGCCGACGGCCTCGTCTACATGCTGACCGCCTTGCGTCGGGACGGGCACTTCGTGCACGTGATGGTGGATGCCAAGTCCGGCCAGGTGTCGGGCCAGTACTGACGGCTGCGAGAGCCGTCGCCCGAAGGAGAGTGATCCGTGCGTCTGCTCGTTGTGGAGGATGACCGGGACATCAACCGGCAGGTGGTCAACGCCCTGGAGGAGGCCGGCTACGTCGCCGACAAGGCCTTCGACGGCGAGGAGGGCGGCTATCTCGGCGAGAGCGAGCCCTACGACGCGATCATCCTCGACATGGGGCTGCCCAAGGCCGACGGCGTCAGCGTCCTGCAGAAATGGCGCCGCGCCGGGATCAAGACCCCCGTCATCATCCTCACCGCCCGCGACCGCTGGTCCGACAAGGTCGACGGGTTCGACGCGGGCGCCGACGACTACGTCACCAAGCCCTTCCACATGGAGGAGCTGATGGCGCGCGTGCGCGCGCTCCTGCGCCGTGCCGCGGGCCACGCCACCAGCCAGATCGCCTGCGGCCCCGTCACCCTCGACACGCGCTCCGGCCGCGTGTTCGTCGACGGCAATCCCGTCAAGCTCACGAGCCACGAATACCGGCTGCTCTCCTACCTGATGCACCATACCGGGCGGGTGGTTTCCCGCGCCGAGCTGACCGAGCACCTCTACGACCAGGATTTCGACCGCGATTCGAACACCATCGAGGTGTTCGTCGGGCGGCTTCGGAAGAAGCTCGCGGTGGATCTCATCCAGACGGTGCGGGGGTTGGGCTATCTGGTCGATCCGACCCAGCCGCCGGCGCGGGTATGAGGGGGGCGACGGCGTCAGGCAACGCCAGCGTTCACATCCGTCTTCGCGAAGTCTCCGCCTTTGAATAGGAGCCGCGTGCGCCGCTGCCGTGCGCTCGCATAGGCGAAGCAGTCGCCCATGTTCAGACGCGCCGGATGCTGGCCCTTGCCGAACCGTTCGAATGCCGAACGCGCGACGTCGGCGTCCTCCGGCGTGATCGGGACGAGGCTGATGCCGGCCAGATCGATCAGCACGTCCAGATCGGAACGGGCTG
>CAZZZJ010000627.1:0-2025 GCA_964658355.1 Beijerinckiaceae bacterium | reverse complement strand
TACCTCGCCACCAAGTTCGTCACGCAGGCGAACTTCTAAACCCCTTCCGTCGCGCGGCCCTCCGAAGACGGGGGCGCGCGGCATTGCGACGGCGGTCCGCCTCGATGCGGGACGCTGAAAGGTCCCCGGAGGAAACCATGACCGATCTCGCCGCGAATCGTCGCGACCTTCTGCTCGCGCCCCTGTTCGCCGCCGCCGCCGCGGCGCTCGGAACGGGGACCGCCAGCGCCGCGGGCGTCGACCCGACGCAGACGATCGTGACGCTGCCGGACCGGATCCCGTGGCAGCCGCTCTACAACTTCCCGCCCGGCATGGCCGAGCAGGCGCCGATGTTCGGCAAGATCTCCGATCCGGGTCAGTATTTCGTCCTGATCCGCTGGCACCCGGGCTACATGAGCGCACCGCATTACTACGAGACGGACCGGCTCTGCGTGGTCCTGTCCGGCACGTGGTACGTGGCGAGCGGCGAGGATTTCGCCCCGGACGCCACCGTTCCGGTGCCGGCCGGATCCTTCGTTCATCGCGTCGCCCGGACGCCGCATTACGACGGCGTCAAATCCGGCATCAAGGAGCCGGCGATCATCGCGATCAGCGGCATCGGCCCGATCACCTACCACCTCACCGACAAGACGAAGCCCGGCTGGCGCGAGGTCTGATCGCGCTCAGTAATGCGGCGGCAGGGGCTCGGCGCCTCCCGTCGCCGCGCGGGCGCCGGCTTCCTCGACCTGATCGGTCAGCGCTTCGAGTTGCCGCCGCAGCCGGTCGATCAGCCGCCACTGCTCGGTGACGGTGCGGTTGAGATCGTCGATCGTCGCGTCCTGCTCGGTCAGGCGCATCTCGAGATGGTCGATGCGCGCGGAATCGCGCGGTGCCGAATCCGTCATCGTAGGGCCTCCGGCGGGTGGTCGGGCCGCTCGGCGAGCGCGGGACCGAGCGCGATGCGGCCGTCGAAGACGAAGCAGTCGCCGGTCCATCGGCTCTCGGCCTCGGGCATGGTCTCGAGATACTTCAGGATGCCACCCTGCAGCAGGTGGATCTTCTCGAACCCCCGCGCCGCAAGGTAGGCGCCGGCCTTCTCGCAGCGGATGCCGCCGGTGCAGAACAGCGCGACTTCCGTGCCCGGGTCGAGCCGCTCCGCGAAGTCGCGAAAGTCGCCGAAGCGCGTCAGCCCCGGATCGACTGCCCCGTCGAAGGTGCCGAGCGCCACCTCGAACCGGTTGCGGGTGTCGATCGCCACCACGCCCGGCCGGGCGAGCAGCGCGTTCCAATCCTTCGGCGCCACGTAGGTCCCGGCACCCTCGGACGGATCGGTGACGCCGCCATCGAAGGTCACGATCTCGGGCTTCAGCTTCACCTTCATCCGCGCGAAGGGCGGCGCCTCTGCGGTCGAGAGCTTGCATTCGAGCCGGTCGAGGCGGCCGCCGAACAGGTCCGGCCCGTTCAACGCCGTCAGGAACGTGGCGATGTTCGCGGTCGACCCCGCGACCGTGCCGTTGAGGCCTTCGCGGGCCACCAGCAGCGTGCCCGTAAGGTCGAGGTCGTGGCACACGCGCTCCAGGGCCGGTGCGAGCGTGGCGGCGTCGGGCAGGGGGACGAACTGGTAGAGGGCGGCGACGATTTGGGGCATGGCGACCGTTTAGCAGGGCGGCGCCGTCCGGGGAATTCCACGCGGTTCGCGTCCTCCCATACGCAGCCTCATCCTTCCAGGCCCGCTTTCGCTGGCGCCTCAGGCCGAGCGGGATGGTTCGGGCCGACGTCGCTTCGTCGGGCGCTTCGCGAACTCTTGAAGCATCGTCCAATCGCTACGGATCAGCGCTTCTTGTTCGCCCGCGTCCAACCCATGACGCGCCGTTCCATCGCGATTGCGTCGGTGATCCAGTCGAACGGCTCCGACCACATGAGCGCGACCGGCCGCATTCGGCTCTTAGACCCGGGATAGGTGCCGGCCTGATGCTCGCCGATCCGGTGGTCGAGCGACTCGCCGCGTGCGGAACCGACATAGTATCTGCCGTCCGCGCATCGAAG
>CAZZZJ010000626.1:0-2026 GCA_964658355.1 Beijerinckiaceae bacterium | reverse complement strand
TGTTCAACGCGGTGTTCCTGCTCGTCGCCACCGGCGCGATCCTGTGGGAGGCGGTCTCGCGCCTGGCCCATCCCGAGCCGGTGGCCGGCACGACCGTGATGGTGGTGGCCGGCATCGGCATCCTGGTGAACGGGCTCACCGCATGGCTGTTCGCGTCCGGCGCCAAGGGCGACATCAACATCCGCGGCGCCTTCCTGCACATGGCCGCCGACGCCGCGGTCTCGGCCGGGGTGGTGCTCGCCGGCCTCGTCATCCTCGCCACCGGCCTCGACTGGATCGACCCTGCCGTCAGCCTCGTCGTCGCCGGCCTGATCGTCTGGGCGACCTGGGGGCTCCTGCGCGACAGCGTGGCGATGTCCCTCGACGCCGTGCCGCAGGGCATCGATCCGGACGCGGTGCGGCGCTATCTCGGCGCCCGGGCCGAGGTCTCGGACCTGCACGACCTGCACATCTGGCCGATGAGCACCACCGAGATCGCGCTGACCGCCCATCTCGTGATGGCGAACGGTCACCCCGGCAACGGCTTCCTCATCGAGGTCGCCGACGCGCTCCGCACCCGCTTCGGCATCGCGCACGCCACGCTGCAGATCGAGGAGGCCGGCGGCCCGCCCTGCGGGCTGGCGCGGGACTGCGTGGCATGAGACGCGCCTTCGTCGTCGGCCACCCGATCGCGCATTCGCGCTCGCCGCTGATCCACGGGCATTGGCTTAGCCAGCACGGGATCCCCGGCAGCTACGAGCGGATCGCCGTCGCACCCGAGGATTTCACGGCGTTCTTTCGCCGGCTACCGGAATCCGGCTTCGTCGGCGGCAACGTCACGATCCCGCACAAGGAGGCGGCCTTCGCGCTGGCCGACACGCTGACGCCGCGGGCGCGGGCGATCGGTGCGGTGAACACCCTCGTCGTCGGCCCCGACGGGCGGATGTCCGGCGACAACACCGACGCGCCGGGCTTCACCGCCCATCTCGATCAGAACCTCGGCACGGACTGGCCCGAGCGGGCGGGGACGGCCCTGGTGCTCGGTGCCGGCGGCGCCGCGCGCGCCATCGTCGTCGGGCTCGCGGAGCGCGGCCTGTCGCGGATCGCCGTCGCCAACCGGACCCGCGCGCGGGCCGAGGCGGTGGCGGCGCTGGCCCCCGGTGTCGCGACGGCGATCGCCTGGGACGCGATCCCGGCGCTGATGCCCGAGGTCGGGCTCCTGGTGAACACCACGTCGCTCGGCATGGCGGGCCATCCGCCGCTTGCCGTCGACCTCGGGGCCCTGCCGGCGCATGCCGCGGTCGCCGACATCGTCTACGTTCCGCTGGAGACGCCCCTGCTCGCCGCGGCCCGCGCCCGCGGCCTCGTCGCCGTCGACGGGCTTGGGATGCTGCTGCACCAGGCGGTGCCGGGTTTCGAGGCCTGGTTCGGCGTCCGCCCGACGGTGACGGCGGCGTTGCGCACGCGCATCGTCGCCGACCTGCCACGATAGGGTTGCCACGTTAGATATGCTCCGATGACCGACACCGCGCGCAACAGGCCCTTCGTGCTCGGGCTGACCGGCTCGATCGGGATGGGGAAATCCGCCACCGCGACGATGTTTTCCGCGCACGGCGTGCCGGTGCACGATGCGGATGCGGCGGTGCACGCCCTCTACGGGCCGGGCGGCGCGGCGGCGGAGGCGATCGGCGCCGCCTTCCCTGGAACGCGCGCGCCCGACGGCAGCGTCGATCGCGCCGCCTTGCGGAATGCGGTGCTCGGGCAGCGGGACAAGCTCGCCGCCCTGGAGGGGCTGGTCCACCCGCTGGTCCGCGCGGTCGGCCGCGCCTTCCTCGAACGCCATGCCGAGGCGCCGCTCGTGCTGCTCGACATTCCGCTGCTCTACGAGACCGGCGGCGAGGCCCGCTGCGACGCCGTGCTCGTCGTCACCGCGCCGGCCGAGGTCCAGCGCGCCCGCGTGCTCGCCCGCCCCGGCATGACGGAGGCCGCCTTCGAGACGATCCTGGCCAAGCAGATGCCGGATGCCGAGAAGCGCGCCCGGGCCGAT
>CAZZZJ010000625.1:0-2035 GCA_964658355.1 Beijerinckiaceae bacterium | reverse complement strand
AGGCCACTCCCGAAGGAGCGGCCCGAAGTCTAGGGAGGAAACGCCCAAGAAGGGCTGCGGGACCGCGACGCCATCGCGATCTCGCAATGCACAAAGTAGATTGCGCCGCACAAAACGCAAGCGCGTTGTCCCTACCGAGCGTGCATACCCCGCCCGCTCGGACTGCACGTGACGGCGGCCCTCAATGCTCCGCCAGGAGCTTGGCGATCTCCGCCTTGAGAGGGCCCGCGAGATCCTTGCGGTCCAGGGCGTACGCGATGTTCGCGGTGAGGAAGCCGAGCTTCGAGCCGGTGTCGTAGGTCCGGCCCTCGTAGCGCATGCCGAAGAAGTCCTGGTTGGCCATGAGCTTGATCATCGCGTCGGTGAGCTGGATCTCGCCGCCCGCGCCCTTCTCGCCGTGCTCCAGGATCGAGAAGATTTCCGGCTGAAGGATGTAGCGGCCGGAGATGATGAAGTTCGACGGCGCTGTCCCCTGCTTCGGCTTCTCGACCATGCCGGTGACCTCGAAGGTCTGGCCGAAGGTCTCGCCGACGCTGACGATCCCGTATTGATGCGTCTCCTCCGGCGCGACCTCCTCGACAGCGATGACGTTGCCGCCGTGGCGCTCGTAGGCCGAGAGCATCTGGCCCATGCACCCGCGGCTGAGCATGTCGGGCAGCAACACGGCGAAGGGTTCGTCGCCGACGATCTCCCGGGCGCACCAGACGGCGTGGCCGAGGCCCAGCGGCGCCTGCTGGCGGGTGAAGCTGGTCTGGCCGGCGGCGGGCAGATCGCGCTTCAACGCCTCGTAGGCCGCCTCCTTGCCACGCTCCTGCAACATCCGGTCGAGTTCGAACGCGATGTCGAAATGATCCTCGATCACCGCCTTGCCGCGACCGGTGACGAAGATGAAGTGCTCGATGCCGGCTTCCCGCGCCTCGTCGACCACGTGCTGAACGACCGGCCGATCGACCACCGTCAGCATTTCTTTCGGGACGGCCTTGGTGGCCGGCAGGAAGCGGGTGCCGAGGCCCGCGACGGGGAGAACGGCCTTTCGGATCGGTTTCATCGAGCAAAAACCCAAACGTGGGAGTTGGACGGGCCGGGCATTCCTGGCAACGATAGCACGGCCGATGATCGGCATCGCACCGATGCGGCGCACGATTAAGCATTGTCAGTTAAAAGCAAGCTCCCGCACGCGTGCGCGGGCAGTTTCTTTCCGAGGGCAACGATGGCGGTTCTGGTCACGGGCGGCGCCGGCTACATCGGCAGCCATATGGTGCTGGCCCTGCACGATGCCGGGCAGGAGGAGGTCGTGGTCCTCGACGACCTCTCCACCGGGTTCGACTGGGCGCTGCCGCCCGAGGTGAAGCTCGTGCGCGGCGACGTCGCCGACCAGGGGCTCGTCACCGAGACGATCCTGCAGGGCAATGTCGACGCGATCGCCCACTTCGCGGCGAGGATCGTGGTGCCGGACTCGGTCGCCGACCCGCTGCATTACTATCTCGCCAACACGGTCAAGACCCGCGCCCTGATCGAGACCGCGGTCCGCACCGGGGTGAAGCACGTGATCTTCTCCTCGACCGCCGCCGTCTATGGCGAGCCGGAGACCGTGCCGGTGCCCGAGGACCTAACCACCAACCCGATCAACCCCTACGGCCGCTCGAAGCTGATGAGCGAGTGGATGATCCGGGATGCCGCCGCGGCGCACGGCTTCACCTACGTGATCCTGCGCTACTTCAACGTCGCCGGCGCCGACCCGCGCGGACGCACCGGGCAATCGACCCCCAACGCCACCCATCTGATCAAGGTCGCGACGCAGACCGCGCTCGGCCAGCGCCCGCATCTCGACGTCTACGGCACCGACTACCCGACGCGGGACGGCTCGTGCCTGCGCGACTACATCCAGGTCTCGGATCTCGCCGAAGCGCATCGGGTCGCCCTCGACCATCTGCGCGCCGGCGGCGAGAGCCTGACGCTGAACTGCGGCTACGGCACCGGCTACTCGGTGCTCGAGGTGATCGACACGGTGAAGCGCGTCTCGGGGCGCGACTTC
>CAZZZJ010000624.1:0-2036 GCA_964658355.1 Beijerinckiaceae bacterium | reverse complement strand
CAGTATGCCGGCCGGGGCGGCCGGCCGATCGAGGCGATCCGGGCCGGCACCGAGCGCAAGATCCGCGACGGGGCCGCTCTGAACGCGCTGAACCGCCCGATCCTCGTGGCGCTGGCGCGCGAGCACGGCATTCCGCTGGCGAGCCATGACGACACCACGCTCGCCGACGTGGCGATGTCGCGGACCGAATCCGTTGCGCTCGCCGAGTTTCCGACGACCCGCGAGGCGGCCGAGGCCTCGCACGCGGCCGGCATCACCGTGATGATGGGGGCGCCGAACCTCATCCGCGGCGGCTCGCATTCGGGCAACGTGGCGGCGCACGATCTCGCCGAGGCCGGCCTGCTCAGCATCCTGTCGTCCGACTACGTGCCGGCAAGCCTTCTGATGGCGGCGTTCCAGCTGCCCGAGCGCGTGCCCGGCATCGACCTGCCGGCGGCCGTCGCCACCGTCACCGCCAACCCCGCCCGCGCCACCGGCCTCGACGACCGCGGTCGGATCGCGCCGGGACTGCGCGCCGACCTCGTCCGCGTGCGGACGGCACAGGGAATTCCCGTCGTCCGCGAGGTCTGGCGCGCCGGCGAGCGGGTGGTGTGATGGCGGGCCCGGTCGGCGGCTTCGTCCTCGTCGTCGGACCGAGCGGGGCCGGCAAGGACATGGTGATCGCTGGCGCGCGGGCGCGATTGGCCGGCGACGCCCGCTTCGTGTTCCCGCGCCGCCTCGTGACGCGGCCGCCCTCCGCGCATGAGGACAACGCCGAGATCACCGAAGACGCCTTCGCCCAGGGCGCGAAGGCGCAGGAATTCGCCCTGCATTGGCGCGCGCACGGACTCGGCTACGCGATTCCGGCGGAGGCGACGGCCCGGGCCGGACAGGGCCGCATCGTGGTCTGCAACGTGTCGCGCCGGGTGATCGAGGCGGCGCGCCGCACGCTTCCCGGCGTTCACGTCGTGGCCGTCACGGCCGCACCCGAGGTCCTGGCCGAACGCCTCGCCGCCCGCGGCCGCCCCCAGGACGGCGACCTCGCCGCGCGGTTGTCGCGGGCAGTCCCGACGGACGCCGACGAGACCGTTGCCAATGACGGCGCGCGCAGCGTCGCAGTCGCGCGCTTCGTCGCGATCCTCCTGCATCGGGCCGGCGGCCCTCGCTGACGGCTGCGGTGCCCGAGACGATCGCGACGGGAAGCGAGACGTGAACCAGGACGGTGCAACCGCTCTATCGGCCCTCCGCTTTGCCGCCCACTGGCCGACCGATCACGACAGCTTGTCGATCTCCGCCAGCCGGTCGGCGACGGCGCGGCCCGTCGTCCGGTAATTCAGCCTTCGCTGAAGATCGTCCCGCGCACGCGCCCCGAGATTCCGGGCGAGGGCCGGCTGCTCGAACAATTGGCGCATGAGTTGCGCCGCATGATCCGTCGACGGCTCCGCCCAACGCTGTCCGGCCATGTAGGGCGGGATATCGCGATCGAGCCTGACCAGACGACAATCGACCAGGAGACTGTTGTCGTCGTCCATGAAGTCGAGGTTGCCGGAGTAGCGCGTGGCGATGACCGGACGCCCTAAAAGCATGGCTTCGGCCATGGTCAGGCCGAGCCCCTCGCTGCGATGCAGCGAGATGTAGGCATCGCCGGCTTCGATCAGGCTCAGCAGCTCGTCGCGCGTGAACACGTCGTCGATGATGTCGATCTTGGCTCCCGACGCGGCCTTCTTCAGCAGGTCCAGGGAATCCGGATGGCGATCGCCGAAGGAGGTCTTGATGACGAGGCGGACCTTGTCCTGCTCGTCGAACGCCTTCCGAAACGCCTTGATGAGCCCCAGCGGGTTCTTGCGGTCCATGACGCTCGTCATGTGGAATGCGAAGACGAAGACGAACTCATCGTCGGCCAAGCCGAACCCGGAACGCGACGTCCTTTCGAACGGCGGGATCTCGATCCCCGGCATCAGGACATGGACCGGCTGGCGGTAGCGCTGACGCAGGCCCTCCGCGACGAACTCCGTCGCCGTCCAGATCTCGTCGCACTGCAGGGCGGCCCAGTTCCA
>CAZZZJ010000623.1:0-2039 GCA_964658355.1 Beijerinckiaceae bacterium | reverse complement strand
GCGGCGGCCGTCGATCCGGGCTGGGACATGGTGATCGCCACCGCGATCCTGTTCCTGGTGCTGGAGCCGCTGACGGGCCAGATCGTCGAGCCGATGCTCTACGGGCACTCCACGGGTCTCTCGCCCTTCGCGGTGCTGATCTCGGCCCTGTTCTGGACATGGCTCTGGGGGCCTGTCGGGCTCCTGCTCTCGACGCCGCTGACCGTCTGCCTCGTCGTCCTCGGAAGGCACATCGACAAGCTCGAATTCCTCGACGTGCTGTTCGGCAACCGCGCCGCGCTGACGCCGGTCGAGAACTTCTACCAGCGCATCCTTGCCGACGACCCGGAAGAGGCGCAGGAGCATGCCGAGCTGATCCTGCAGAGCTGCTCGCTCTCGGCCTATTACGACGACGTGGTCTTGAAGGGCCTCGAGCTGGCGGCTCGCGACGCCGCCCGCGGGGTCTTCACCCTCGAACAGAAGAGCGACATGCGCGCCTCCGTCACCGAACTGGTCGACGCGCTCGCCAGCCGGGACGACGGCGTGCCGGCGTCGCCCGCAGCCGACGCAAGGACGAAGGCCGATCCGGATGGGATCCCTCCGCCGGGACGGGACGCGGTTCCGCCGGCCTGGGCACAGGAAGGGGCCGTGCTGTGCGTCGCCGGCCGGGGCTTCATCGACACACCGGCCGCCGCGATCCTCGCGCAGCTGCTCGCCAAGCGTGGGCTCGGGATCCGAATCGTGCCGTTCGGGGACGTGTCCCGGGTGAAGATCGCGGGGTTCGAACCCGGTGCGGCGCGGATGATCTGCGTCGTTTCGCTGGCGATCAGCGGCGAGCCGGCGCATCTGCGGCGTCTGGTGGAGCGCCTCGGGAACCGGATGCCCGGGATCCCGATCGTCGTCGGCTTGTGGCAGGCGGACGACGACAAAGCCGGCCGCGGCAGCATACCGGCGGCCGAGCACGTCTCGTCCCTGGGCAGCGCCGTCGAGACGGTTCTCGCTCGTGTCGGCACCGAAGCGGACCAGTCGGACATCCAGTTGGCGGCTCAGGCTTGACGGCACACGGCGAAACCCGCCTTCCTGCCGCGATGCGGAACCGTACGGGGAAAAGCCGATGAGCGTCGTCGAACTCGGTCGGTTCATGGACGACCTCGCCGACGCCTCGGGTCAGGCGATCCTGCCGTTCTTCCGCGCGCAGTATTCGCTCACCGACAAATCCGTCGGCACAGCACCGTTCGACCCCGTCACCGAAGCGGACCGCGCCGCGGAACTCGTGCTGCGCACCATGATCCGCGCACACTTCCCGGCCCACGGCATCCTCGGCGAGGAGTTCGGCTCGGAGCGGCTCGATGCGGAATGCGTCTGGGTGCTCGATCCCATCGACGGGACGCGCGCCTTCATCACGGGCATCCCGACCTGGGGCACTCTGATCGGGCTGACCCGAAACGGCGGTGCCGTGCGCGGTCTGATGCACCAGCCCTATCTCGGCGAGCGCTTCATCGGGGACGGACGGAGCGCGCGGCTCCGTGGCCCACGGGGCGAGCGGGTGCTCCACACGCGCCGATGCTCCGATCTGGCGGCCGCGATGCTCGCCACCACCGATCCGCGGTTGTTCACCGAGGGCGAAGAGGCCGAGAGGTTCACGGCGATCGAGAGCCGCGTGCGGATGTCGCGCTACGGCACCGATTGCTACGCCTATTGCATGCTGGCCTCCGGCCAGATCGACCTCGTCGTCGAGGCCGGGCTGAAGCCTTACGACATCGTCGCACTGATCCCGATCGTCGAGGGCGCCGGCGGCGTGGTCACCGCCTGGGACGGGGGTCCCGCGACCGCCGGCGGACGGGTCGTCGCGGCCGGTGATCCGCGCCTGCATGCGGCCGCACTGAAGCATCTCAACCCGTAACGGAAAAACCCGTCCCGCCGGATCGCCGAAGCCGGCCCCGGCGGCGGAGGACCCGCCAAACCCTTCGGATGATCGAGCGCCCGTCACGACGACGTTCCGCCTGCCGTCATCGCAAAGGGCAGAATCTCTTGGTTTTCGGAATGTCAGCTGCGCCCTG
>CAZZZJ010000622.1:0-2041 GCA_964658355.1 Beijerinckiaceae bacterium | reverse complement strand
GGATCGCCGCCGACCGCGGCGGCCAGCACCTGATCGGTCTCGTTGGCGAACATCTCGCGGGACAGGTTCTCGTCCAGCACCGCAAAACTCGCCGGCACATTGGCCTCGAACGGGAACATGTGCAGCAGCCGTTCGCACAGGGCGTGCAGCGTCTCGATCTTCAGGCCGCCCGGCGTCTCGACCGCGCGGGCGAACAGGCGCCGCGCCGCATCGAGATCGGTCGGCGAGGCCGATCGCCCCGTGAGCGCGACGAGTTCGGCCGAGAGAGCCGCGTCCCCGAGCGTCACCCACCGCCCGAGCGTCCGGAAGATCCGGATCGACATGTTGGCGGCGGCCGCCTTGGTGAAGGTGAGGCAGAGGATCCGCGACGGCGCCGCGCCGTCGAGCAGCAGGCGCACCACCCGGTCGGTGAGCACCTTGGTCTTGCCGGCACCGGCATTGGCGGAGACCCAGGCCGAGGCGCGCGGGTCTGCGGCGCGCCGCTGCGCGTCCTCGGTGCCGGGATCGACGACGAAGGCCTCGCCCAATTGGCGGCTCATGAACGCATCCTCAGCGGCCGACCCGCGGCGCGCGACGGAACGAGCATCGGGTGTGGGGGCGCGGATCGCAAGCGCGGCCCGGGTCCGACGTTCGACACCCGCGTCGGACCTGCGCGCTTTCAGAACACCGCGTGGTCGCCGCGTTCGGCCACCGCTTCGCCGCGGATCAGCCGGGCATAATGGTCGAACAGCGTCTCCGATCCCGTCGAAGGGGTGGCGTGCGCGTCGTAGCGCCCGGTCGCCGGGTCGAGAACGAGCATCGACTCGGTCGCGTAGTAGCGCCCGATGCGGGCGAGTTCGGCCTTGGCCGCCAGGCTCGGAATCCACCGTCCGAGCGTCGCCAGAACGGCGACGATGACGTCCAGCAGTGCCACCGGAACGTGCGTGAAGCGCGGTTCGCGCCCGAGCAGGGCGAACAGCCGCTCGCCCTGCGCCTTCGGCGTGATCGCCTCGCCCGGTCCGCCGATCGGCAGCACGCGGTTGCGCCTCCGATCGTCGTCCAGGCAATCCGCGAGGTAGCGGCCGAGGTCGTCGTCGCCGATCGGCTTGCAGGCCGTGAGCCGGCCGTCTCCGAAGACCAGGAAGGGTTTGCCCCGCTTGACGCGGTCGACCTGGCCCGAGAGCGATTTGAAGAAGGCCGTCGGCCGGACGATCGTGTAGTCGAGCCCCGAAGCGATCAGCACGGCCTCGAAGGCGAGCTTGGCGTGCTGGAAGGCGAGGATCGGCTTCTGGACGCAGATCGCCGAGAGCAGCACGACGTGGCGCACGCCGGCCTCCCGGCTCGCGTTCAGGGCGGTCACGTGCGCGCCGTGATCGATCGCCCAGGCATCGGCGGGCGACCCGGTGCGCGAGGCGAGGCACGACACCAGCACGTCGAACGCCTCGCCGCGTACGCCCTCGCGCGCCATCGAGGACGGATCGGTCAGGTCGACGATCCGCGCGACGGCACCCGCGGGGACTGGCGACCGTTCCGCGCGCCCGGCCGCGGCGGGGCGCCTGACGAGGCAGACGACCTCATGCCCCCGCGACACCATCGCCCGCACGGTCGCGCGCCCGATGGTGCCGGTCCCTCCGAGCATCAGGACGCGCCGCGGTCTCGTGCCACCGGGAGTCAAGTCCGCATTCATGATCGCCTCAGCCCATCACCGCCGCCGCATGCTCGGCGATGGCACCCGCGGTGGTGAGCCACACCGTGTCGCCCTTCGCGGCGATGCGAGCGAGCGCCGCACGCAGCGGCTTCAGCCGGTGCGGCTGCCCGACGATGTACGGGTGCAGCGCGATCCCCATCACCAGCGGCGCGTGGCGGGACTGTTCCAGCATCTCGTCGAAGGCGTCCGAGATCGCGTCGGCGAATTGCCGGCCGGTCTCCTTGCGCGCGACGATCGCCGGGATGTCGTTCAGCTCCTGCGGATAGGGCACCGAGAGGATTCGGCCGTCGCCACGGGTGGCGAACCACACCGGCTGGTCGTCGTGCGCCCAGTCGAGGAGGTAGCGGTAGCCGG
>CAZZZJ010000621.1:0-2045 GCA_964658355.1 Beijerinckiaceae bacterium | reverse complement strand
GAGATCCGTCGGGGGGAGGGCAGCGCGTCCTGCGCTCGCTCTCGAACCTATCGAGCCTTTCATGCGCCTCGACCTGAGCCCGCGCGCCGAGCGCTCGGCCGTCCTCGCCGCGCTGTCGCCGGTGATCGCCTTCGCGGGCGCCGTGCTGGTCGGCGGGGTCGCGGTGACGCTTCTCGGCGTCGCGCCCGGTGCCGCGTTCATGACCTACTTCGTCACACCGCTGAGCGAGGTGTGGTCGCTGCAGGAGGTGGCGCTGAAGGCGGCCCCCCTGGCGCTCATCGCCACGGGGCTGGCCTTCTGCTTCCGGGCCAATCTCTGGAACATCGGCGCCGAGGGCCAGTTCGTGGTCGGCGGCCTCGCCGGCGGCTGGATCGGCGTCGCGACGCAGGGGGCGGAGGGCTTCACCGTTTGGATCCTGCCGGCGATGCTGATCGTCGGCACGCTCGCCGGCCTCGCCTACGCGATGATCCCGGCGATCCTGAAGGTCCGGCTCGGCGTCTCGGAGATCCTGACCAGCCTGATGCTGGTCTACGTCGCCGAACTGCTGCTCGACTACATGGCCCGCGGGCCGTTGCGCGATCCGGCGGGCTTCAACTTCCCCCAGAGCGTGCCGTTCGATCCGGCGGCGCGGCTGCCCTACCTGATGGAGGGCGACACGCTGCATGCCGGCGTGCTGGTCGCGCTCCTGGCCGTATGGGTCGCGACATGGGTCCTCGCGCGCACCCTGTTCGGCTTCGAGATCCGCGTCGTCGGCGCCGCGCCGCGGGCCGCGCGTTTCGCGGGCTTCAGCGACGCGCGCCTGACGCTGGCGGCCTTCGCGATCTCGGGCGCCGCCGCGGGGCTGGCCGGCATCGTCGAGGTGGCCGGCAGGATCGGCCAGCTCCAGCCGACGATCTCGCCGGGCTACGGCTTCACCGCGATCATCGTCGCCTTCCTCGGGCGATTGTCGCCGCCGGGCATCCTGGTCGCCGCCGGTGTGATCGCCCTGACCACCATCGGAGGTGAGGCCGCTCAGATCGACCTGAAGCTGCCGCTCGACCTCACCCGCGCGTTCCAGGGGCTGCTGCTGGCCTTCGTCCTCGGGGCCGACGTGCTCGCCCGCTACCGCATCCGGCTCGTGCCGGGTGGTCCACGGCGGACCGCGTGACGTGCCGGGCAAGGTGAGGATCCGGGCATGACCCTCGACATCGTCCAGATGGTGCTCGTCACCATCCTGACCGCGGCGATGCCGTTGACCCTGGCCGCGATCGGCGAGCTGGTGGCCGAGCGCTCCGGCGTGCTCAACCTCGGCACCGAGGGGATGATGGTGCTCGGTGCCGCCGCCGGGTTCGCGGTGGCCACCGAGACGAACTCGACGCTCCTCGGGGCGCTCGGCGGCGCCGGGGCCGGGCTGGCGCTGTCCGGGCTGTTCGCGGTGCTCACGGTCGGGTTGGCGGCCAACCAGGTGGCGTCCGGCCTGGCGCTGACGATCCTCGGCCTCGGGCTCTCGGGGCTCGTCGGCACCGCCTATGTCGGAATGAAGCGCGATCCCGCTCCGCATCTGCACGTGGCGGGCCTCAGCGATCTTCCGCTCGTCGGCGACCTGCTGTTCGCGCAGGACGCCTTCGTCTACGCCGCGATCCTCCTCGTGCTCGGGGTGTGGTGGTTCCTGTCGCGGACCCGCAGCGGCCTCGTGCTCCGCGCCATCGGCGACGACCACACCGCGACGCACGCCCTTGGCCTGCCGGTGCGCAGGGTCCGCGTCCTCGCCGTGCTGTTCGGCGGCGCCTGCGCCGGGCTCGCCGGGGCCTATCTGTCGCTCGCCTACACCCCGTTCTGGTCGCCGGGGATGACCGCCGGGCGCGGCTGGATCGCCCTGGCGCTCGTGGTGTTCGCCTCGTGGCGCCCCGGCCGCTTGGCGGCGGGCGCGCTGCTGTTCGGCGGCGCGACGGTGCTGCAGCTCCATGCCCAGGCCGCCGGCCTCGGCCTGCCGGGGCAGGCGCTCTCGGCGCTGCCGTATCTCGCGACGATCCTGGCCCTGGTCTTGCTGTCGCTCGGGCGGCGCC
>CAZZZJ010000620.1:0-2049 GCA_964658355.1 Beijerinckiaceae bacterium | reverse complement strand
CCGACCTCGGCGAGGAGGATTGGCGCCGCGCCTACGCCGCGCTCTCGGTCGCCCTCGACCCGCAGGGCAACGGCAAGCCGGTGAAGTGGGACAACCCCGAGAGCAGCCTGCGCGGCTCGATCAACCCAACCGGCCTGCCTTACGTCGCCCACGACCTGATCTGCCGCGACTTCCTCGCCTCGGTCATCGCGCCCGGGCGCAACCGCTTCGTCCGCGGCACCGGCTGCAAGCCCTCCGGTGGCGAGTGGGTGCTCAAGCGGATCCGCGCCGGCAAGGCAGGCTGATGCGAGGCCTGCGCGACCGGCGGGCGCGGCGGGGCGTCCGGGTTGACGCCGGCGGCGCTTGCGCAGAGTTTCATCGCCGAACCGTTGCGTGAGAGCAACATGTCGCCCACATGCGGCTGAACGGCCGCTGTCTACAGCCGGCGCGCAACCACGAAGCTCAAGAGACCGATGCGCAATCCCTACGAGGTGCTGGGCGTCCCCAAGGGCGCCGGCGAGGCCGAGATCAAGAAGGCCTACCGCAAGCTCGCCAAGACCTACCATCCGGATACGAACAAGGACGCGAAGGCGAAGGATCGCTTCGCGGAGGCCAATTCGGCCTACGAGATCCTGGGCGAGCCGGAGAAGCGGAAGCAGTTCGACCGCGGCGAGATCGATGCGGACGGCAAGCCGCGCGCCACGGGGTTCGAAGGCTTCGGCGGCGGACGGGCCGGCGGGTTCGACTTCACGAGCGCGGCCCGCGGCCGCGGCGGTCCGGCGGGCGGCGCCGGCGACGACATCTTCTCGCACCTGTTCGGCGAGGCGTTCCGCGCCGGCGGCGCCGGTCCGGGCCAGCGCCCGCCGGCCCGCGGCGAGGACGTGGCGGCCGAACTCGGCGTCACCCTCGAGCAGATCGGCAGCGAGGAGAAGCTCCGGGTCGGCCTGCCGGGCGGACGCGAGTTCGACGTGATGATCCCGAAGGGCGTCGTCGACGGCCAGACGATCCGGCTGCGCGGCCTCGGATCGCCGGGCGGTCCGCGCTCCGAGCCGGGCGACGCGCTCCTGACGATCCGGGTGCTCCCGCACCCGCGCTTCACCGTGGACGGCGCCGACCTGCGTGCGACCGTCGACCTGCCGCTGGAGGATGCGGTGCTCGGCGGTTCGATCCGGGTGCCCACGCTCACCGGCGCCGTCGAGATGAAGATGCCGCCGATGACCACGTCCGGCCGCACCTTCCGACTGCGCGGCAAGGGCCTCCCGAAGAAGGACGGGACGCGGGGCGACCTCTTCGCGGTCACCGCGATCCAATTGCCGGCCGACGACGCGGCGCTGACCGAGTTCGTCAAAAGCCGACGCACCGCCCGCGCCGAATAGGCGGCGGCCTTCCGGTCGGGTTCGAGCGGACTTCCGTCACTGGCGCGCCTCCGCTAAGGATGCCTCCGGCGCGCGACCGCCGTCCCGTCGAGCGGGGCGGCCCGGAGACACGGGCGCCGAAGCGAATTTTCGGGTGTGGCATGGCGGCTTTCGACGCAACGGACGGGCAGGGCGCAAGGGCCGGGGACAGCGCCGAAGCCGGCACGACCGGCAGCAACCTGCTCGCGGGCAAGCGCGGTCTCGTGCTCGGCGTCGCCAACAACCGCTCGATCGCCTGGGGCATCGCCAAGAGCGCCCACGCCCACGGCGCCAAGCTCGCCTTCACCTACCAGGGCGACGCCTTGAAGAAGCGCGTCGAGCCGCTGGCGCGCGAACTCGACGCCCACGTCGTCGGACATTGCGACGTCACCGACCCGGCCTCGATCGACGCGGTGTTCGCCGCGACCGCCGAGATCTTCCCCGAGGGGATCGACTTCGTCGTCCACTGCATCGCCTTCTCGGACAAGGACGAGTTGACCGGACGCTACGTGGAGACGACCGAGGCGAACTTCACCAAGTCGCTGATGATCTCGTGCTACTCGTTCACGGCGGTGGCGCAGCGTGCCGAGAAGCTGATGCCGAACGGTGGCTCGCTGCTGACGCTGACCTATTACGGCGCCGAGAAGTGGATGCCGCATTACAACGTGATGGGCGT
>CAZZZJ010000619.1:0-2061 GCA_964658355.1 Beijerinckiaceae bacterium | reverse complement strand
CCGCATCCGGACGAAACCCCATGTCCCGCTCATCCCAAAAGCTGTTCAGCGCCGCCCTCGTCGGCCCGGCCCTCGTCGGCGCGCTGAAGAAGCTCGATCCGCGCCTCATGGTGCGCAACCCGGTGATGTTCGTGGTCGAGGTCGTCGCCGCCCTCACCACGGTCCTGTTCGTCCGCGACGCCGCGACCGGGGCGGAGAACCTCGCCTTCTCCGGACAGATCATCCTGTGGCTGTGGTTCACGGTGCTGTTCGCCAACTTCGCCGAGGCGATCGCCGAGGGGCGCGGCAAGGCCCAGGCGGAGTCCCTGCGGCGCACCCGCACCGAGACCATGGCCAAGCGTCTGACGGGAGACGGACGCGCCTTCGAGACCGTGCCCGGCAACGGCCTCAGGGTCGGCGACGTGGTGCTGGTCGAGGCCGGCGACATCATCCCCTCGGACGGCGAGGTGATCCTCGGCATCGCCTCGGTCAACGAGGCGGCGATCACCGGCGAATCCGCCCCCGTGATCCGCGAATCCGGCGGCGACCGCTCGGCCGTGACCGGCGGCACGCAGGTGCTCTCCGACGCGATCCGGGTGCGGATCACGGCGGCCGCCGGCTCGACCTTCGTCGACCGGATGATCGCGCTGGTCGAGGGCGCCGCGCGCCAGAAGACCCCGAACGAGATCGCGTTGAACATCCTCCTCGCCGGCCTGACCCTGATCTTCGTCTTCGCCGTCGCCTCGATCCCGAGCTTCGCCTCCTATGCCGGCGGCGCGATCCCGCTGATCGTGCTGGTCGCCCTGTTCGTGACGCTGATTCCGACGACCATCGGTGCGCTCCTGTCGGCCATCGGCATCGCCGGCATGGACCGCCTCGTGCGCTTCAATGTGCTCGCCATGTCGGGCCGCGCCGTCGAGGCCGCCGGCGACGTCGACACGCTGCTCCTCGACAAGACCGGCACGATCACGCTGGGCAACCGGCAGGCCACCGCGTTCCGCCCCGTCCGCGGCGTCACCGAGCAGGAGCTGGCCGACGCGGCGCAGCTCGCCTCGCTGGCCGACGAGACCCCGGAGGGGCGCTCGATCGTGGTGCTGGCCAAGGAGAGCTACGGCATCCGCGCCCGCGACATGGCCAGCCTGAACGCCACCTTCGTGCCGTTCACCGCGCAGACCCGCATGAGCGGCGTCGACCTCGCCGGCTCGCAGATCCGAAAAGGCGCCGTCGATTCGATCATCGGAGCGGTGAGCGGCGGCCCGGTCGCGACCCACGGCTCCAGCGCGGCCCTGGCCTACGCGCCGACCACCTCGGCTGAGAGCGTGGAGGAGGTCCGCGCCATCGCCGACGACGTCGCCAGGGCCGGCGGCACGCCGCTCGCCGTCTCGCGCGACGGTCGGCTTCTCGGCGTGGTGACGCTGAAGGACATCGTGAAGGGCGGCATCCGCGAGCGCTTCTCCGAGCTGCGCCGCATGGGCATCCGCACGGTGATGATCACCGGCGACAACCCCGTCACCGCCGCGGCGATCGCGGCCGAGGCCGGCGTCGACGACTTCCTCGCCCAGGCGACCCCCGAGGACAAGCTGGCCCTGATCCGCAAGGAGCAGGCGGAAGGAAAGCTCGTCGCCATGTGCGGCGACGGCACCAACGACGCCCCCGCCCTCGCCCAGGCCGACGTCGGCGTCGCCATGAACACCGGTACGGTGGCCGCGCGCGAGGCCGGCAACATGGTCGACCTCGATTCCGATCCGACCAAGCTCATCGAGATCGTCGGCATCGGCAAGCAGCTGCTGATGACCCGCGGCGCCCTGACCACCTTCTCCATCGCCAACGACGTGGCGAAGTACTTCGCCATCATCCCGGCGATGTTCCTGGGGCTCTACCCGCAACTCCAGGCCCTGAACGTCATGGGCCTCGCCTCGCCGCAGAGCGCGATCCTGTCGGCGATCATCTTCAACGCGCTGATCATCGTCGCGCTGATCCCGCTGGCGCTGAAGGGCGTGACCTACCGCGCGGTCGGTGCCGGCGCGCTGCTGCGCCGCAACCTCCTGATCTACGGCCTGGGCGGCATCCTGGTGCCCTTCG
>CAZZZJ010000618.1:0-2063 GCA_964658355.1 Beijerinckiaceae bacterium | reverse complement strand
GCGGTCAGGCGCGCCGCGAGCAGGACGACGCGTTCGTGGGGCGCGACGCCCCAGATGCGACGCAGGGCCTCGACGCGGGCGGCCCCGACGGCGACGGGCGTGAAGGCCGAGAGGTCGGTGCCGCGGTGGATCACCTGCACCCGGTCACCCGCCTGTTCGGCATGCAACCTGCGGATCAGATCGGCGGTGTAGTGCGAGTTGGCGATTACCGCGTCGCCGCGCGCCATCACCGAGTTGTACAGCACCTTCACGCCGGTACGGCCGGAATAGCTGCCGTGATAGGTCGTGACGAAGGGGAGCTTCAGCCGGCGCGCCGCGCCGAGGGCCACCCAGGCCGGCGCACGTGAGCGCGCATGGATGATCTGCACGCCTTCGCGCCGGCACAGGCGCGCCAGCCGGCCGACGTTGAGCGCCATCTGGACCGGGTTCTTCGCCGCGGCCGGAAACGGCAGGCAGATGCCGCCCTTGGCCTGCAGCTCGCCGACGAGGCGACCGCCCTCCGTCGCGACCAAGGCGCGCGCGCCGGCGGCCGCGAGGCCTGCGGCGATGTCGACGGTGGTACGCTCGGCGCCGCCCGCATCGAGTTCCGGGATGATCTGGAGGACGCAAGCGCCGGCGAGCGGCGATGCGTCGCCGGGAAAGCCGATCGTCGGCCGGTGATCGTCGTTCATCGGTGGCCGCGCGGCGAGGAGGCGCAGGCGAGCCGGGGCCGCAGGGAGACGTTCATTGCCATAGGATCATGGGTGCGCTTTACGGATGGGTAAACGACGGCCGAAGACGGGGCGTTCAGGTCGGGAACGCGCGGGCCGGGCGAACGGCGGGAGAGCGGAATGCGGGACGGGACGACCCTGGAGCACCTCACCGTCGGCGAAGGGGCGGATCGCCGCCGGATCGCGGTGCGCGTGCGTGACGGCGCCGGCCCGGCGATCGTCTGGCTCGGGGGTTTCCGCTCGGACATGGGCGCCACCAAGGCGATGGCGGTCGATGCCTGGGCTGCCGCCGAGGGACGGCGCTTCGTGCGGTTCGACTATTCCGGCCACGGCGAGTCGGAAGGCGCGTTTTCCGCTTGTACGATCTCGACCTGGCTCGCCGACGCGGAGAGCGTGCTGGCGGCCTACGCTCCGGACGCACCGGTTCTGATCGGCTCGTCGATGGGTGGCTGGATCGCCTGCCTCGCGGCTCGAAACCTCGCCGCACGCGCCGCGCCCGCGCCGACCGGCCTCGTGCTCATCGCGCCGGCGCTCGATTTCACCGAGGACCTGATGTGGGACCGGTTCCCGCCGGAGGTACGACGGACGCTGGAGCAGGACGGCGTCTGGCTGCGCCAGAGCGCCTATGCGCCGGAACCCGACGCCATCACCATGGCTCTGATCGAGGACGGGCGACGCAACCGCCTGCTGGCTGGGCCGCTGGACCTACGCTGTCCCGTCCACATCCTTCAGGGAATGAAGGATCCGGACGTCCCGCACGCGCACGCCTTCCGCATCCTGGACAGACTGCCGGCGGAAGGCACGGTCCTCACGCTGATCGCCGACGGCGACCACCGCCTGTCGCGGCCGCAGGATATCGCGCGGCTGCTCTCGGCGGTGGGAGAAACGGGCGTGCCGCGTTAGCTAGTGCAGGCTGACCGGGTAGAGGTCGTGCTCGGCGGCGTTGGCGAGGATCACCTCGCGCGAATCCGCCAGCAGGATCGGTGCACCGCTGGCCGAGAGCAGGGCGAACAGGTCGAGGCCCGGGGTGAGTTGCGGCGCCTGCGGGAAGAGACGCATCACCTCGTCGGACCGGATCGACCGGACATACGCGATGTGGCCTTCGCCCAGGGCCGCGAGGTCGGCGGCATTGAACTCGGCCGGATCCAGGTCGGCGGCCGTCAGGGGGGAGGTGTTCAGGTCGGTCATGTCGTGCCCTCCTTTCGAGGCAGAGCAATCGGGCCGGAGACGATCCCGTCTTGATCGAAACGATCCGGCGATCGTGGGCCCGATACCGATGTGGGGTGTTTCGGCCGCGGATCAATCGCGCTCGAGGATGGCGATGCGGCGCACCACCCGCTCGGGCTCGGGACG
>CAZZZJ010000617.1:0-2072 GCA_964658355.1 Beijerinckiaceae bacterium | reverse complement strand
AGAACTCGACGCCGTTCATGTCGAAGGCGTCCTCGGGCATGCCGAGGCGGGCCATCGTCTCGCGGGGAAACAGACCCTGATAGGCGAGGTTGTGGATCGTCAACACGCTCGGCACACGGACCCGGCGCCAAGCGAGGTAGGCCGGTGCGAGCGCCGACTGCCAGTCGTTCAGGTGGAGGAGGTCGGCCGCCCAGGCCGGGTCGGCGCCCTGCGCGATCTCGGCCGCCGCGAGGCTGAGACGCGCGAAGCGCAGGTCGTTGTCGGAGAAGTCGCCGTCGGCGTTTCCGTAAGGGGTGCCGTCGCGTTCGTAGAGGTCGGCACTGAGCAGCACGTAGATGCGCAAGCCGTCGCCGGTCTCGATCAGGCCGAGGTCGCAGGGCGGAACGCCGGCGAAACCTTCGAGCCGCGCCACCACGGGAATGGTGGGGAACGCATCCACCACCTGCTTGTAGCCGGGGATCAGGACGCGGACGTCGTACTGCCTGCGCAGTGCTCGCGGCAGCGCGCCGGCGACCTCGCCGAGACCGCCCGTCTTGACGAAGTCGGCCATCTCCGGGGTCGCGTAGAGGATGCGGGGCTGGAGTGCGGTGCGAAGGTCGGGAAGGGCCTGCGACGGCGTCGGGACGGCTCGGTTCGAAGCCGACGTGTGGCGGAACGCTTCGGGCTCGACCATCGATGGGATTCCGCGCCGTGCGGATCGGTCCTGGCGCACCGTTCCATCCGCACCTGATCTCGACATTGCCAAAGCCCTCGCGCCCAGCCGGTCTCCGCTGCGACGCACAATCTAGGCCAGGAAGTTCGTTAATGGGCGGTTCATCACATTGCACTGCGGCATTTGCGTTCGACCGTCAGATCCTCCGCAGGATCAGACCCTCGTCCGCCCCGAGCACGACCGCGTCCATGGCCCGGTCGCCGCCGCGATGCCCCTGGGTCGACAGCAGGATCGTCCAGCTCGCTTCGCCGGGAAGCGTGAGTGTGCGCGACGCGTCGCCGAAATTGAGCAGGATGCGGAACACCGCGCCGTCGCTGACCCGCTCGTAGGCGAAGACGTCGGAAAACTCGGCTTCGACGCCGCGGTAAGCCCCGACCGACAACGTCTCATGCTCGCGGCGTAGCGCCAGCAGGCGCCGATAGAGCGTCAGGATCGAGGTCGGGTCGTCGCGAAGCGCGTCGACGTTGCGCGTCGCCGCATCGCCTGAGAGCGGCAACCAGGGCTCCACGGTGGAGAACCCGGCATGGGCCTCGCCGTCCCACTGCATCGGCGTCCGCTCGGGATCGCGGCCGTGACCGGGCTCGTTCCGCTCCCACGGGTCGCGGACGCGATCGGGCGGGATCGCCACGTGGGAGAGGCCGATCTCGTCGCCGTAATACAGCGTCGGGGTGCCGCGCAGCGTCAGCAGCAGCATCGCCGCGATCCGCGCCTGGGCCGGGCCGACGCGCGCCGCGATCCGCGGCTGGTCGTGGTTGCCAAGCACCCAATTCGGCCAGCCGCCGTCCGGCAGCGCGGCCTCGTAGTTCTCGACGAGGCCGGACACGGCCTCCGCGTTCCACGGCGTCTGGATCAGCTGGAAGTTGAACGGCATGTCGGCGCCGGAGAGATCCGGGCCGTAATAGGCCATCAGGCGTTCCATCGGCAGGTAGATCTCGCCGATGAGCACCCGCTCGCCGTAGGGCCTGAGGACCGCGCGCATCTCGGCGATGACGTCGAGCACCTCGGGCCGATCGGCCGAATAGACCTGCGCGAACCGGTTGATCTCCGGCTGTTCGGGCGAGAAGCCGGGATTCTCCGGGTTGTCGCGGAATCCGGCGTCCTTCATCAGGTGCCAGATCACGTCCACGCGAAACCCGTCGACGCCGCGATCGAGCCAGAACCGCAGGGCATCGTGCATGGCGGCTCGGACCGCCGGGTTGCGCCAGTTCAGGTCGGGCTGCTCCTTCAGGAACGCATGGTAATAGTATTGCCCGGTGGCGGGATCGAGGGTCCAGGCCGGGCCGCCGAAGTTGCTGAGCCAGTTGTTCGGCGGTCCGCCGTCGGGCGCCGGATCGCGCCAGATGTACCAGTCGCGCCGCGC
>CAZZZJ010000616.1:0-2073 GCA_964658355.1 Beijerinckiaceae bacterium | reverse complement strand
GGCGGGAAGGGCAGCGTCGCGCGCAAGGGCTCGAAGGTGTCGGTCGGCTGGCCGTCGACGGCGGCGACGTAGACCTTCAGGCCCTCGAAGCGGATGCGGGTCGCCCGCGCGTTGCAGGCATTGCCGAGCCGCACGCGGATCCGGCTGCCCGGTCGCGCCTCGAAGGCCGCCGGCACGTTGGCACCGTTGATGGTCACGAGGTTGCCGAGCCGCCCGGTGCTCGCCGCGAACGCGGTCTGGCCGAAAGGCAGCAGCGTGCCGTCATCCTGCAGCCGCCAGTCCTGCATCAGCAACGACACGTCGGCCTCGACCGCGGGCGGCGCTTTCTCCTCGACGACGAGGAATCCGGCCAAGCCTCGGCCGGACGGCTCGCTCGATCCGCCGACGACCAGGGGGCGAACCAGGAAAGTGCCGGCATCGGGCGGCATGAAATCGTAGGTGAAATCCGCGCCCGGCGCGATCGGGGCCTGTGTCACTCCGCCGACGCCGTCCATGGCGTTGCGGTTGCGCACCCCGTGCCAGTGCAGCGACAACGGTTTCTCGGTCCGATTCTCGACGCGCACGCGCACAGCTTCGCCGAGCTTCACGCGGAACACCGGCGGCGCCGATCTGCCGTCGAACGACCACACGGCGGTCTCGGGGGCTGGCTCGGCCTTGAAGCGCGTCTTGCCCGCCGCCGCCCTGATGAAGCGCGGATCCGGCGAGGGGGCTGGCGGCGCGGGTGGCGGTGCGGCGGGCTTGCCCTGCGCCCAGCCCTTGCGGGGAAGCAGCAGCAGGGCGGCGCTTCCCAGAAACAGCGTCCGACGCGACGCGCCCTCTCGAACTTCGGTCGGCGGCGCGGATCGGGCTGGCGGCATGGAACCTCGGAAAGACGGGGCGTGTCGTCGGAATCCGCGTGGGATTCCGGGGCCGCCGCTTGTAGCCGCCGCTCCCGCGCCGCGCCACCGTTTCGGACCCGCAAGTTTTTTGCTGCGGCCTGTGCCCCGCATGCTATAGACCCGCCCTCCGGCGGCCGGACACGCGCCGGGCATCGGCGCTCGCGGGCGTGGCGGAACTGGTAGACGCGCTGGTTTTAGGTACCAGTGTCGCAAGACGTGGGGGTTCGAGCCCCTCCGCCCGCACCAGGTCCGCCGTCGGAATCGGATTGGCTGATCCCCGGGAGGACGCGGCCGGCCGGCTCCTCCCAGCGGATGCCGTTCGCCCCGCGCGCGGGTCCCGCTTCCCCGTACCGAACCCGCGACTCCGTCCGGCCTCATGAGCGGCCGCGCCCGGAATCCTCGCGCACACGATCACACGGACTTTGAGAGCGACGACGATGCAGGTGACCGAGACACACTCCGAGGGGCTGAAGCGCACGTTTCAGGTGTCCCTCGCCGCGAGCGAACTCGAGGATCGCCTGAACACCGAGCTCTCGGGCATGAAGGACAAGGTGCAGCTCAAGGGCTTCCGCCCGGGCAAGGTGCCGGTGGCGCACCTGCGCAAGGTCTACGGCCGTTCGGTGATGGCCGACGTGGTGCAGAACGCCGTCAACGAGGCGAACCAGAAGATCGTCGCCGACAACGGCCTCAAGCTCGCCCTCGAGCCGCAGATCGAGTTCCCGTCCGACCAGTCGGTGGTCGAGAAGGCCCTCGACGCCAAGGCGGACTTCTCGTTCAAGGTCGCCCTCGAAGTGCTGCCGAGCTTCGAGCTCGCCGATCTCTCCGACGTCAGCCTGACCAAGCTCGTCGCCACCCCCTCCGACACGGAAGTGAACGAGGCGCTGGAGCGCATGGCCGGCCAGAGCCGTCCCTTCGCGGACCGTGAGGAAGGCGCCGCCGCCGAGAGCGGCGACCGCGTCACCATCGACTTCGTCGGCCGTATCGATGGCACCGAGTTCGAGGGCGGCAAGGGCGAGGGCATCGACCTGGAGCTCGGCTCGAATTCCTTCATTCCCGGTTTCGAGGACGCGCTGGTCGGCGCCAAAGTCGGCGAGCAGCGCCTCGTCAAGGCGACCTTCCCGGAGGCCTACGGCGCCGAGGCGCTCGCCGGCAAGGATGCCGAGTTCGACGTCACCGTCACCAAGATCCAGGCCCC
>CAZZZJ010000615.1:0-2082 GCA_964658355.1 Beijerinckiaceae bacterium | reverse complement strand
GTCACCTTCGCGAGGTAGATGTTACCGCGAAGCTGGCGCCGGTTGGCGGCCTCGAAGTCGAATTCCTCGACCCTGGATCCGTGGACCGTGACGACCCGGGTCTCTTCCGGATGCATCGCGTCGATGAGCATCTTGTTGTTGGCCATGACGAACTTTCGACATGGCGGCGGACGTCGCTCTCCTGGGCCCGTGTCCCGGTGGAGCCTCGCCCGGCCTGAAGGCCGTCAGGGAGAGGGCTCGCGCCGGCCTCGAAACCGAGGCCGCGGGGGCTGAACTGAAGGGATTGCCGCCAACCGCCGCTCGGCGCGCGCTTCCGCTGCGCCTGGGGTTGAACCTGATCGGGGGGACGGACGGATCGGCGCGACGCGCAACGCGCACGCTGACGGCACGGGCAACGGCAATCGATGCTGTGCCTCCGTCCATCTGTGTCCCGACCTCGCGAAAACCATCTCGACCGTCCCGTGATGCCGAGGCGGCCGCGAATTCCATGAAACCCACGCGCCGGGACGAAACCCATCGCGTGTGCAGATCCCCGACCGTCCAGGATCGCCGCGGCGGATAAGCGTCGCCGCCGAGGGCGTGTCGTCGCCCGATCGCGAGCGTCGACGCACCGACCGTCCCATTTGGACCGGACAGGGTCTGCCATCATTACAGATCGTCGCAGGGCTTTGGCAAGGCCAGGTCGCACGGGCTGCCGCAGCGCTCCGGGCCCGCAGACCGTTTCAAAGCGGGCGGCCTGTTCGCGACCCGCTTGCCGCGGGTATCACGGCCGCGCCGATGTCGCGCCTTCGCGTCGGACTCCCTTAATCTCGCCGGCTTTCGAGCGCGGTCTGGGACGCCGCTCCCGGGCGGCGTCGCGGAAGCGGCGAGCGATCGAGCCCGCTGCGACGACGATTCTCTCGGACGACGACCCCCTTCGGATGGAGCGCGTGCCCTTGTTGAAAACCATCGCCCTGGTCGCCTCGGTCGCAGCCTTCCTCGCGGTCCGGGCCTTCGTGAAGTTCCTGCTCCTTCCGTTCCGCGCGCTCCGGAACCTTCGGAAGGACAGCCCGGTCTCGACCTGAGACCCGGCCTTCCGCACGCCGACGCGCACATCGGTTGGATCGGGACGCGCCGAGCGTTCCGACAGACGCCCTCCCGGCTTCGCAACCTGCCACGCCGTTGCCGAATATCGGAACCGTGAACGGCCGAATGCCGATCACACCTTTTCGCCGGCGCGCGATTCATGACAGATCGTCGCAGCCGGCGGAGCGCCTGGCTGAAGGACATCGAATCCATGGCCAACCGAGAACCCGTTCTGGCCCCCGTGCCGATCGCGGAGCTGCGGCCGACGCAGATGACGGTCGGCTACCGGGAAGTCGCGGAGAAGCGCCGGCGCTGGCGCGAATATGATGACGACAAGCGCGCCGCTTTCCTCGGGGCGCACATGGTGCCGTCCCTGCTCGGGCCGAAGAAGCACCATTACGTCATCGACCACCACCATCTCTGTCGCGCTCTCCTGGATGAGGGCGTCGAGAGCGTCCTCGTGACGGTGGTCGCCGACCTTCACCACCTCGAAAAGGACGCGTTCTGGACGGTGTGCGACCACAAGTCCTGGGTCCATCCCTACGATGCGGACGGTGTTCGCGTCGGGTTCAAGGACATCCCGAAGGCGATGGCGGATCTGGCCGACGACCCCTACCGAAGTCTGGCCGGCGAACTGCGCCGGGCGGGAGGCTTTGCCAAGGACACCACGCCCTTCAGCGAGTTCCTCTGGGCCGCCTACCTCCGGCGCAACGTGAAGGCCAAGCGCATCGAGAGCGATTTCTCTGCCGCCCTCGAGGAGGCGATGGCGTTGGCCAAATCCCCCGAGGCCGGGTATCTGCCGGGCTGGTGCGGGCCGACCGCCTAGCCGCGATCGGCTCCCCTCACGCCGTCACAATCCCCAGTACGGCGCCGCATTGTAGTAGCGGTGCACCCGCTCCTCCCAGGCGCGGTCCTCGGCCGGATCCGTGCCCTCCGGCGACCGGGGCGGGGCGTCGCGCAGTTGCGCCTCGGTGATGTCGACGACGTAGGCGTCGTGCTCGGGCGAGAAGCGCAGCA
>CAZZZJ010000614.1:0-2089 GCA_964658355.1 Beijerinckiaceae bacterium | reverse complement strand
TCGCCTCGATCCTCTCGTCGCTGCCGCCGACCGTGCGCTGGCCGTGAGCGACGACCTCCCGAAAAGCTTCGCGCCGCAACAGGACGCGGCGCTCAAGAGCATCGCCGCGTGGCGCAAGGACAAGGGCGCGGCGCAGGTGTTCCGCCTGTTCGGCTATGCCGGCACCGGCAAGACCACGCTGGCGCGGCGCATCGCCGACGACGTCGACGGCTCGGTGGTGTTCGGCGCCTTCACGGGGAAGGCGGCCTCCGTGATGCGCCAGAAGGGCTGCCAGGACGCGGCCACGATCCACTCGCTGATCTACCGCACCAAGGAGACGGAGGAAGGCGGCCCCGCCTTCTCGCTCAACCGCGCCGGGCCGGCGGCCAAGGCCGACCTGATCGTCATCGACGAGTGCTCGATGGTCGATTCCGACCTCGGCCACGACCTCCTGTCCTTCGACAAGCCCGTGCTGGTGCTCGGCGATCCGGCGCAGCTGCCCCCGGTGCGCGGCGGCGGCTTCTTCACCGAGGCCGAGCCCGACGTGATGCTGACCGAGGTCCACCGCCAAGCCAAGGACGACCCGATCGTGCGCATGGCGATGACGGTGCGCGAGGGCGGCCGCCTCGAGCTCGGCGAGTACGGCGCCAGCCGCGTGGTCTCGCGCCGCGCGATCGACCCGACCCAGGTGCTCGACTGCGACCAGGTGCTCGTCGGCATGAACAAGACCCGCCGGCTCTACAACGGCCGCCTGCGGGAACTCGCCGGCCACGTCGACCCGATGCCGGCGGTGGGCGAGAAGCTGGTCTGCCTCCGGAACGACCGCACCAAGGGCCTGCTCAACGGCTCGACCTGGACCGTGCAGGCCCTGCGCGCGCCTCCGCGACCGGACACGATCCGCCTCGACGTGGTGCCGGAGGACGATGCCGGCGCCCGCAAGCGCGCCATCGACATCAAGGTCCTGCGCGCGGTGATCTCGGGGTCGGAGGAGGAGATCCCGGCCTTCCTGCGCCGCGAGACCGACGAGTTCACCTACGGCTACGCGCTCACCGTCCACAAGGCGCAGGGGTCGCAGTGGGACAAGGTGGTGCTGTTCGACGAATCGTTCGCGTTCCGCGAGCACCGGGCGCGTTGGCTCTATACCGGGCTGACGCGTGCGGCGCAGGCGATCACGGTCGTGGTCTAGGACTGCCGCTTCCCTCCCCCGCAGAGGGGGAGGGCTGGGGGTCTCAGAGCTTCGTCCCGAAGATCTCCGCCACCTGCGGGATGTCCTTGTCGCCGCGGCCGCACAGGTTCATTACCATGAGGTGGTCGGCGGGCTTCTTCGGGGCCATCTCCAGCACCTTGGCCAGCGCATGGGCCGGCTCCAGCGCCGGGATGATGCCCTCGAGCAGCGAGCACAGCTTGAAGGCTCCCAGCGCCTCCTGGTCGGTGGCCGACAGGTAGGTGACGCGTTTCGCCTCGTGCAGCCAGGCGTGCTCCGGGCCGATGCCGGGATAGTCGAGGCCCGCCGAGATCGAATGCGCGTCGGCGATCTGGCCGTCGTCGTCCATCAGCAGGTAGGTGCGGTTGCCGTGCAGCACCCCCGGCCGGCCGCCCGACAGCGAGGCCGCGTGCAGGCCCGACGAGACGCCGTGGCCGGCAGCCTCGACGCCGAAGATCTCGACCTCGCGGTCGTCGAGGAACGGGTGGAACAGCCCCATCGCGTTCGAGCCGCCGCCGATGCAGGCGACGAGCGAATCGGGCAGCCGCCCCTCGGCCTCCAGCATCTGCTCCTTGGTCTCGCGGCCGATGATCGACTGGAAGTCGCGCACCATGGCCGGATAGGGGTGCGGCCCGGCCACCGTGCCGATGCAGTAGAACGTGTCGGCGACGTTTGTGACCCAGTCGCGCAGGGCCTCGTTCATCGCGTCCTTGAGCGTCTTGGTTCCGGATTCCACCGGGATCACCTCGGCGCCGAGCATCTTCATGCGGAAGACGTTGGGCGCCTGACGCGCCACGTCGACGGCGCCCATGTAGACCACGCAGGTCAGGCCGAACCGGGCGCAGAGGGTGGCGGTGGCGACGCCGTGCTGGCCGGCGCCGGTCTCGGCGATGATCCGCTTCTTGC
>CAZZZJ010000613.1:0-2115 GCA_964658355.1 Beijerinckiaceae bacterium | reverse complement strand
GTCGATCCGCATCGCCTGCACTTCCGGCTCGGTCAGGTCGAGCTGGCACATGACGTTCTGCCGGACCTCCGCCGCGTCGGCGCGCAGGGCACGCCCCTTCTCGGTCAATGCGATCTCGACCTCGCGCTCGTCCGAGCGGCGGCGATTGCGCTGCAGCAGGCCGGCGGCCTCGAGCCGCTTGAGCACCGGCGTCAACGTGCCGGAATCGAGGCGCAGGCGCCGTCCGATCTCGGAGACGGTGACCCCGTCGGTCTCCCAGAGGACCATCAACACGAGGTATTGCGGATAGGTCAGGCCGATCCGCTCCAACAGAGGGCGGTAGGACTTCGTCATCCGGTGCGCGGCTGCGTAGAGCGCGTAGCAAAGCTGGTTGTCGAGCAGCAGGGGATCCCTGGCCCGATCGACCGCCATCTCGGGCGCAGCCCGCATCGCCTCCGTCATGCACGCCATCTCAGTCGGCCACATCGTCACGTGTGGAAGTACATTGCGTCCGCTCGTCTTCCCAGTCGATCCGCATAGCACGTTATGTCCGGCCGGTGAGGGGGCGAGCGCACAATTCAGCCGCAGACCTCGTAGCATAGCGCAACTTATCGTGTCAGGCCGTGAGCGCGTCGAGGCTCGCGAGCAGGCCGGGTTCGTCCTCGAGCGTGCGCAGGTCGAGGCGCAGGGCGCCGTCGGCGATCCGGCCGATCACCGGCACCGGCAGGGCACGCAAGTCCGCCGCCATGCGCTTCGGCCAGGAACGTCCGCCGCGCGCGCCGAGAGCCGGCGTGATCACGAGGCAGGCGCTCGGCAGGGTCTCGACCGGCAGCGCGCCGGAGCCGATCTGGCTGGAGCAGGCGGCCACGATCACCTTCGCCCGGCCGGCCAGACGCCGCGCCACCTCCGGCGCGAGGCGGCGCGCCTGCTCTTCGATCGCCTCGGCCCGGCGGGTCAGGAGGCGCAGCGTCGGCAGGCGCTCGGCGAGCCGTTCCGGGTGGAGATAGAGACGCAGCGTCGCCTCCAACGCGGCGTAGGTCATCTTGTCGACGCGCAACGCGCGTTTCAGCGGGCTCTTGCGGATCTTTTTCAGCAGATTCGCTCGTCCGGCGATGATGCCGCATTGGACGGCACCGAGAAGCTTGTCGCCGCTGAAGGTGACGAGATCGGCATCCGCCAGCGCTGCCCGCACGGTCGGTTCGGGCGGCAAGCCGTAGGCGGCCAGATCGATCAGGCTGCCGCTGCCGAGGTCGAGCGCCAGCGGCACGCCGCGCGCGCGGCACAGCGCGCCGAGCTCGTCCTCGCGGGCTTGCGCGGTGAACCCGCGGATCTCGTAGTTGCTGGGGTGGACCCGCATCACCAATCCGGTCCGGGGACCGAGGGCTTCGTCGTAGTCGCGCAGATGCGTGCGGTTGGTGGTGCCGACCTCGCGCAAGCGGCAGCCGGCCCGCGCCATCACGTCGGGCACACGGAACGAGCCGCCGATCTCCACGAGTTCGCCCCGGGAGACCACGACTTCCTTGCCCATCGCCAGGGCGTTGAGGACGAGGAAGACGGCCGCCGCGTTGTTGTTGACGACGATCGCGGCCTCCGCCCCGGACAACCGGCAGATCAGCGCCTCGACGTGGTCGTCGCGTTCGCCGCGCTCGCCGGTGGCGAGGTCGAATTCGAGGTTGCTCGCCTGCGTCATCACCGCCGAGACAGCCGCAGCCGCCTCGGGCGGCAGCAGGGCCCGACCGAGATTGGTGTGGAGCACCGTGCCCGTGAGGTTGAAGACCGGCCGAAGCGTCGCGCTCGCCTGCGCCGACAGGCGCCGGCCGACACCGCCGAGGATCGCCGCCACGTCGGGGACGCCGTCGGCGCGGGCGCGGATCTCGGCCAGGTCTTCGCGGACCGCGTCGCGGACGGCGGTTCGGCCGAAGGCTTCCACCAGACCGGCCGCCGCCTCGTGCCCGAGGAGCCGCTCGACGGAGGGCGGCCGCGCGTTCTGTGTCAGTTCGCGAGGACGGGAAGCGGACGCAGGGGAACTCATGGCACCAGAGATAGCAGGTCGGATCGCTTCAACCAGTCTTCCATCTCAGCGTGCAAAGGCCGAGGCAACGTTCCCTTGGCAGTCCCCCCTTGGCAGACCTCCCT
>CAZZZJ010000612.1:0-2126 GCA_964658355.1 Beijerinckiaceae bacterium | reverse complement strand
CCGGCGCGAAGCTCGGTCAACATGTCCGCGAGCGTGCCTTCGCGGACGATGCGTCCGCCGGCCATGAAGGCGGCGCGGTCGGCAAGGCGCTCCGCCTCGGCGAAGTCGTGGGTGGCGATCAGGATCGCGGCGCCCTCTTCCCGCAGGCGGCCGAGCACCGCATGGATCGCAGCTCGCGCGACGAGATCCACGCCTTGCGTCGGCTCGTCGAGCAGGACGAGGGCGGGCCGGCACATCAGGCTGGCCGCGATGTTGACCCTCCGTTGGTAGCCGCCGGACAGCAGCCCGACCGGACGTCCGGCCGCCTCGGCGACGTCGGTGAGCGCCATGGCGTCCGCCACGGCCTTTTCCCGTTCGCGCCGCCCGATCCCGGCGAGTTGGGCGAAGACCCCAAGGTTTTCCGCGACGGTGAGGCGCGGATAGAGCGCGATCTCCTGCGGGACCCAGCCGATCGCCCGCCGCGCGGCGCGGACCCGGAAGGGATCCTGCCCGCCGACCCGCACCGTCCCGGCCTGAGGCGCGAGGCGTCCGGCGATCAGGCGCATCAGCGAGGTCTTGCCGGCTCCGTTCGGACCGAGAAGGGCCAGGATCTCGCCTGCGCCGAGGGCGAGGTCGACCGCATCGATCACCCGTCGGTCACGATAGGCCAGGCCTGCGCCGGCAACGCGGACGAGGGGCTCCATCAACCGCGCCTCAGCGACGGGGCAGGGCGCGGGCGAGGCGGACCCGCAGGGCCGTCCCGGGTTCGCTCAGAGCGAAGGCGGCTTGCGCGAAGCCGGGGCGGGCCTTCAGCCCGGCGCCGCCGGAGAAGCCGTAGGGTTCGGTCGGAAGGCCGAGCCCGGTCCGGTCGAGCCTGCCGTTGCCGTTCACGTCCTCGAACGCGGCGACGGCGTACAGGCCGGGCGGCACATCCCGGAACACCACGTTCACCGGGCCGCCGCGGGCAGGCACCGCCTGGCCGAGGCTGCAAGCTTCCTCCGACAGGCCGCCCTGGCACAGCGCGACGGACACGGTGGTGCCGGGATCGGCCCCGTCCACTGCAACCTCGACGGTGGCGGCGGTGGCCGGCCAGGCAAGGGCGAGGGCCGCCAGACCGGCGAGGGCGCGGCCGAGATGCAGGATGGGGATCGGCTTACGAAGCGTCGGGTGCCTGCCGATGCTCACGAGGTCTCGCCGCCGGTGGCCAGGGCCGCCGTTTTCGGGACGCCGGACGTCGCGGCCACGCGGGCGCCGGCGAGTTCCTCGATGAGCAGGCGGGCGGAGATGCGGGCGCCCTCGTAGATCACCGGCAGGCCCGAACCCGGATGGGTGCCGCCGCCGACGAGGTAGAGGCCTGGCCCGAAACGATTGTGCGGGCGGAAGTACAGCATCTGCATGAGATCGTGCGCGAGGTTGAACGTGGCACCCTCGTACACGGAGAATTCGTCCTGCCATTCCACCGGGTCGACGATCCGCTCGTAGCGGATGCGGCTCTCGATGGCGTCGAGCCCGAGGTGCTTCAATCGCTCCAGCACCAAGGCGCGGTAGCTCGCACGGGTGGCCGGCCAGTCGATTCCCGCCTTCAGGTTCGGCACCGGCACGAGGACGTAGAGCGCCGTGTGCCCGGGGGGCGCCATGCCGCCGTCGGTGTAGCCGGCATGCTGGACGTAGAGCGAGGGCTGCATCGACAGCGTGCCGTCCGTGATCTCACGGATGTTTCTCGCGTAGTCCTTCGCAAGCAGGATGGTGTGATGCCCGAGCGTGTCGGGCACCTTCCCCTCGATGCCGAGGTACATCATGAAGGTCGAGCAGGAGAGACGGGCCTTCTCGATCTTCTTGTCGCGCCAGCGCGGGCGGTGCTCCTCGGGCACGAGGTCCTGGATCACCCGCGCGAAGTCGCCGTTGATCACCACGGCGTCCGCCGCGATCCGCTCCCCGTTCACGACGACGCCGTCGGCGCGCTTGCCGGTGAAGGTGACGCGATCGACCGACGTCCCGAGCCGGATGTCGACACCCATCCGGCGGCACAGGCCGGCCATCGCCTCCGAGATCGCGCCACATCCGCCGACCGGATGATAGACGCCGTGCTCGTATTCGAGGAACGAGAGGATCGTGAACAGGCTCGGGCAGCGGAACGGCGACATGCC
>CAZZZJ010000611.1:0-2139 GCA_964658355.1 Beijerinckiaceae bacterium | reverse complement strand
TCACTCGCATCGTCGAGGGCCACCCGCAGCGCCGTCTCAACGACCTGCTGCCATGAGCCTATCCGGCCATGCCAGCCCTCAAAGCCGTGGCCTGAAAACAGAGATTACAGTACACCGGCTCGGCCGGCAAGATCACGAACTGTCAGATCGGCGTGTTCGCGGACTACGCCTCACGGCACGGTCATGCGTTCATCGATCGGGCCTTGTACCTGCCCAAGACCTGGACTTCGGATCCAGCCCGGTTGGCCGCGGCCCATGTGCCGGAGGGGACGACCTTCGCGACCAAGCCGGGGCTAGCTCTGGCGAAGATCGAGCGGGCGAGGGCTGCGGGCGTGCCGTTCTCGTGGGTGGCGGCCGACACCGTCTACGGAGTCGGCGACATCGAAATGGCGCCACGCCGGGCGGGCAAGGGTTACGTGCTCGGGGTCAAGACCGATCACAGGTTCAATTCCTGGATCGGCAAGCCGCCGGTGGCCGGCACCGCCGAGGCGATCGCCGACAGCCTCGCTCCGTCGGCCTGGACGCGCCTTTCGGCGGGCGAGGGCACGAAGGGCGCGCGGCTGCACGACTGGGCCTACTGCGAGTTGGCCGACCTCGACGGTGCCGACGGCGATCAGACCTGCCTGTGGACGCGCGGCCTCCTGATCCGCCGCAGCCTGGCTGACAGGGAGCGGGCGTACTTTACGACTTGGTGCCCGGCCGGCACGCCGATCGCGACCCTGGTGGCGGTCGAGGGCCAGCGTTGGACGATCGAGGATGCGTTCGAGACCGCCAAGACCGAACTCGGTCTCGCTCACAACGAAACCCGCTCCTGGCATGGCTGGCATCGGCACGTCAGCTTGGTGATGATGGCCTTTGCCCTCCTGGCGGTGATCCGCCATCACGCGAACGCGCCGCCCCCAAAAAGTCGAGCCAGAACGAGATCACGCCCCCCAAAGCTGCATGCCCCCTGATCCGCTGGTCGGTCCATGAGATCCGCCGCATCGTCGTGCGGATGGCGCAGCGGCACATTCAGCCCGCTCACGTCATCGCATGGTCACTCTGGCGACGCGCACATCAGGCGGCCGCTCGAAACGCCCATCTCAAACGCCGAGCGTCAGCCCGCAAAGGATGTCGACGTCGTAAGCCCACCAAAGCAGGCCACCCTCGGAAAAGCCAGAAAACGCAACTGTAATGCTAAGAGCCCGTCCGATAATGTCTGGCCGGGGTTGAGTGGCCGGGATGGCGGTGATTCCAGAAGGGTGCTGAAGCCTGACCTGGACGTTCCATGTGGACCCCGACCACTCGCCGGCAGCATAGCCGTGCGCGCCTGCGCTACGAAACCGACCTGACGGATGGCGAATGGGCGGTGATAGCGCCGCTGATGCCGGAGCCCGCCTCGCGTGGTCGCCCGCCCATCTGGACAATGCGGGAGGTCCTGAATGCGATCTTCTACGTGCTGCGCGGCGGCATCGCCTGGCGGTTGATACCAAAGGATCTCCCTCCGCGCAGCACGACGTTCGGCTACTTCAGCCGCTGGCGCGACGAGGGGTTGTTTGCTCGCATCAACCACACCCTGGTCATGGCCGACCGGGAGCGGGCCGGTCGCGAGGCCTCGCCGACGGCGGCCGTGCTCGATAGCCAGAGCGTGAAGACCACCGAGAGCGGCGGCCCGCGCGGCTACGACGCTGGAAAGAAGGTCAAGGGCCGGAAGCGCCAGGCCCTGGTCGACACGGACGGGCGCGCCCTCGTGCTCGATCCGCAGGCCGCCGACGTACAGGATCGCGATGGGGCCGGACCGGTGCTGCGGCTGTCGCGGCGGACCTTTCCGTTCCTCGCAAAGGCCTTCGCCGATGCAGGCTATGCCGGCGACAGACCCGCGACCGCAACGATCATCACCGTCGATATCGTGCGCAAACCTAGGGATCAGGTCGGCTTCGCCGTGCATCCGCGCCGATGGGTGGTGGAACGCTTCTTTGGCTGGATCAGTCGCAACCGCCGCCTTTGGAAAGACCCGGAGGCGACCCTCGCCTCCGCACAAGCTTTCCTCTACGCCGCTGCCGTCGTGATCCTCGTCCGAAGGCTGGGACGCGCCTCATGACTTATCGGACGCGCTCCTAGTACTACTGTGTCACAAATTGATTTCGGCAGCAGGGACAT
>CAZZZJ010000610.1:0-2160 GCA_964658355.1 Beijerinckiaceae bacterium | reverse complement strand
GCAGCGCCGAGCCGACCCGGCCCTTGAGCGTCGGGCAATAGGCGTCGTTGGTGGAGGCCATCATGCCCTTGGTGCGGGCGCCGACCTTCGAGCCGGAGCGGACGATGCCGCCGGGGAAGGGCAGGATCGCACCGGGAATCGCCCGCGCGGCCTCGACCGCGACCTCGGCCACCTTGAGCGTCTCGGCATGGGTGCGGCCGAGGAACAGCAGGTTGCCGCCGCCGACCGCGCCGTCGACGGCACGCACGAAATCCTCGCACAGGAACTCGCCGTCCATCACCGGGATGCGCCAGTAGCGCCGCATCTTGCCGGTGTGGTCGGGCAGGCGCTTGGCGATGGCGAAGCCGTCGCCGAAGTAGCGGATCGCGCCGCCGAGCTTGATCTTCGTCGGGCCCTCGACGCCGGCGAAGCACGCCGTGCCGGGGCAGGTGAGGATGCACTGCCCGACGCGCTTCAGGAGTTGCTCCTTCAGCCCGTTCGGCTCGAAACCGAACAGCAGGATGCGCACGCCGGGCCGCCCGTCCGGCGTGTCCTCGGGCGACAATTCGGCGTCGATCCCGGCCTCGGCGCCGCAGCCGATCACCGAGGTGGCGAAGCCCGTCATCGTGGTCGCGGCGATCATCGCCCACTTCGCGGTGTCGTTGGTGACGACGATCGCGGTGCCGGCGACGTCGAACGCCTCCGCGAAGGTGTCCTCGACGCGAATGCCGTTGAGGGTGAGGTCAGCCATTCCGGTTCCAGTCCCTCGCGCGAAGCCGCTCGCTCATGCCCGGCATGCCACGTCCTCGAACACCTCGGCCTCGGAGAAGGCCGCTTCGGGCACGGCGAAGCTGTCGAGGCCCTGGCCGAAGCGGTCCTGGAGGTAGGCGTCGCTGCGGCGCTCCATCGCCTTGTCGGACTCGACCGTGAGCGAGAGCGAGCGGCCCACGTGCCAGGTCGCGATCTCGCCGTCCTCGACGATCGCCACGCCGTCCTTGAGGACGAGCTTGGCGCTGGCAAACATCGCCGTGCGGTTCCTGTCCTCGCGGTAGACCGCGATGTCGGAGCGCGCGCCGACACGCAGGTGCCCGCGGTCGGCGAGCCCGAGGAGCTTGGCCGGCCCGGAGCGGGTCAGCTCGGCGACCTCGGAGAAGGAGTATTCCCGCTCGATCTCGGGCAGCGAGGAGCGCTCGCCCACGATCTTGGGCAGCGTCGCGATCTCGCGGTCGCGCTCTTCCTTGTCCATCAGCAGGTGGATGATGCGTGGATAGGCGGTGAACGGGCCGCCGTTCGGGTGGTCGGTGGTCAGGATCGTGCGCTCGGGCTCGTTCGAGAGCAGCATGATCTCCAGGCCGATCGCCCATTGCAGGGAGCTCGTCGGGCCCCGCGGCTTGTACAGGAACGGCACCACGCCGCCGCCCTCGGCATCGCCCGCGTTCAGCACCCACTTCTTCGGGTTGGCACCCTTGCGGCCGCCGAACTGGCGCAGGATGTCCATCGAGACCGTGACGGTCTGGCCGAACACCACCTGCCCGATGTCGAGCGTCGCGTAGGGATTGGCGTGCATCGCGTCGACGATGCGGCGCGCGGCGGAGCGGAATCCGCCGGTGGCCGGGTTGGCAGGGTCGGCGGCGCCGTAGGCATAGAACTGGGCATGGGCGAAGTGGATGCGCCGGCCCTCGGCCGCGTCCAGCGTCTCGACGAAGCTGTCGTCGGCGCCCGGCAGGCCGAGGTTGTTGCAGTGGACGTGCAGGGGATGGGGCACGCCGATCTCCTCGACGGCATCGAGAAGCGAACCCATGATCTTCCGGGTCGAGAGCCCGTAGACCGGGATCTCGTCGTCGAGGCTCAGCTTCAGCACGCCGTCCTTGAAGGCCGAGGCACCGCCGGCATTGATGCACTTGACGCCGAGCGCGCGGCTCATCGCGACGTTGAGCGCCACGAGGTCGCGGATCGCCGTCTTGCTCTCGCCGTCGCGCAGCAGCTGCAACAGCTGGTCGTCGTTGCCCATCACCGCCAAGGCGCCGCGGTCGAGGAGCGGGATGTCGGCCAGCTCGAGCTGGGTCGCCAGCGCGTGGGTCGGCGGCATCGCCGGCTCGACCGCCGTGGTGTAGCCCATCTTGGCATAGGCCGCGCCGATCCAGGCCGCCGCCCCGCCGGCATGGGCGAAGGGGTGGCCGT
>CAZZZJ010000609.1:0-2179 GCA_964658355.1 Beijerinckiaceae bacterium | reverse complement strand
GCCCGCGTGTGGGCGATCGAGATGCGCTTGCCGACGCCGTAGGCGCCGCCGGTCCAGCCGGTGTTGATCAGCCAGACCTGGGCGCCGCTGGCGGCCAGCGCGGCCTTCAAAAGCTCGCCGTAGACCTCGGGGCGGCGCGGCAGGAACGGCGCGCCGAAGCAGGTCGAAAACGTCGCCTGCGGCTCCTTGCCGAGGCCCTTCTCCGTGCCCGCCACCTTGGCGGTGTAGCCGGAGAGGAACTGGTACATCGCCTGCGCCGGCGTCAGGCGGGCGATCGGCGGCAGCACGCCGAAGGCGTCGGCGGTCAGCATCACGACGTGCTTCGGCGGCGCGCCGCGCCCGTCCGGCTTGGCGTTGGCGACGGCCTCCAGCGGATAGCAGGCGCGGGTGTTCTCGGTGAGCGAGGAATCCTCGAGGTCGAGCACGCCGCGCGCGTCGGCGACGACGTTCTCGAGCACGGTGCCGAAGCGGTGCGTCGCCGCCCAGATGCCGGGCTCGGCCTCGCGCGACAGCTTGATGACCTTGGCGTAGCAGCCGCCCTCGAAGTTGAAGATCCCGTCCTCGGCCCAGGCGTGCTCGTCGTCGCCGATCAGCGCGCGGCCGGGGTCGGAGGACAGCGTGGTCTTGCCGGTGCCGGAGAGGCCGAAGAACAGCGCGGTGTCGCCGGCCGGCCCGATGTTGGCCGAGCAATGCATCGGCAGCACGCCCTTGCCGGGCAGCACGAAGTTCATGACCGTGAAGATCGATTTCTTGATCTCGCCCGCATATTCGGTGCCGGCGATGACCACCAGCCGCTGCGCGAAGGACAGCGCGATCGCCGTGCGCGTGCGCACCCCGCAGGCCTCGGCATCGGCGGAAAACTCCGGCGCATGCAGGATGACGTAGTCGGGCTCGAAGCCGACGAGGTCCTCGGCCGGCGGGCGGATGAACATGTTGCGTGCGAAGAGCGCGTGCCAGGCGTTGGGCGTCACCAGGCGGAGGCGCAGGCGGTGCGCTGGATCGGCGCCGGCATAGAGGTCCTGCGTGAACAGCTCGCGCCCCTGCAGGTGGCCGCGCACGCCGTCGCAGAGCCGGGTGAAGCCGGCCGGCGCGAGCTTGCGGTTGACCTTGCCCCACCAGACGTCGGCGGTGGTCTCCGGCTCGTCGACGACGAACTTGTCCTGCACCGAGCGGCCGGTGTGGACGCCGGTCTGGACGATCAGCGCGCCGTCGGCCGAGAGGCGGCCCTCGCCGCGACGGATCGCGTGCTCGACCAGCGCCGCGGCGGCCAGATTGGCGTGCACGTCGCCCGCCTCGAGAATGCCGGTGCCCCCCAGATCCTGCCGTCCCACCATCGCGTCCATCGACTTCCCCTCGCCTCCTCAAAATTTTTTGCAGTGTTGCAAAATCTTTTTGGAATGCGCCAGTCCGTCAGTCGATTGAGATTTGCATGGGTCGATTGCAAAAAACGATGATCTGATGCGCGGCGGTGCTCGCGCGCTACTTCGGGGCCGGGTGCGTCGGGTCGATCCAGGCCACCGCCTCGGGCTTTTCGACCGGCTCGATGTCGAGGTTCACCGCCACGGCCTCGCCGTCGGAGCGCACCAGCACGCACTCGAGCGTCTCGTCCTGCGAGGCGTTGATCTCCTGGTGCGGCACGTACGGCGGCACGTAGATGAAGTCGCCCGGCCCGGCCTCGGCGACGAACTGCAGCTGGTCGCCCCAGCGCATGCGGGCGCGCCCCTTCAGCACGTAGATGATGCTCTCCAGGTGCCCGTGGTGGTGCGCGCCGGTCTTGGCGTTGGCGTGGATCGACACCGTGCCGGCCCAGATCTTCTGTGCGCCGACGCGGGCGAAGTTGATCGCCGCCTTGCGGTCCATGCCGGGCGTCTGCGCCGTGTTGGGGTCGAGCGAGCCGGCGGGGATCACCCGCACGCCGTCGTGCTTCCAGGCTTCCGTCTCGGCCATCTCGCCTCCGCTCGTTGCCGTCGTGATCGGAACGATCCTATCCCGGACAAGCCGATCCCACGCAACCCGATCCGGCCGAAGGACGGATTGGCGGGGGCCGCGATCGGGCGCACCTTTGCTGCCATCAACCGCACTCTGCTTCACCCTTCGCACATCATCGATCGAGCAGCGTCAGACGGTTGGAGGGAGACGGCGACCCGGGCCCGGGCCGTCGTCTTTCTCTTGAGAGGGC
>CAZZZJ010000608.1:0-2186 GCA_964658355.1 Beijerinckiaceae bacterium | reverse complement strand
CAGGATGCCGCCGCCGTCGTCGGTGAGGAAGGCCATCTTGTCGTTGACCGGCATCGCGGTGCGTCGGAGGCCGAAATAGGTCTCGAACATCGCGACCGTGGCCGGGATCTCGGTGACGCCGAGGTTGACGTGGTTGAGGTGCATCGGCGCGTCCTGGAGAGGTCTCGAGCGGACGGCGCCGGGGCGCCGGGGGCGATCACGGCTGCTTCAGCACCGGCACGGTCTTGGGCGAGCCGAGATCGTAGGTCTTGTTCCGCAGCGGATCGAGCTTCGTGCCTTCCGAGGCGTCGAACGCCTTCGGCCGCGGGGCGCCGGGCGCCATGGTCGCGCCGTCCAGCGCGTAGGCGTTGCCCGGCGGCGCGAAGGCCGAGGCCCGGTTCGGGACCGCGGCCGGATCGGCCGGCGGCTCGACCTTGTCGACGCCGCCCGCATCGGGCGCCGTGGTCTGGCGGTTCTTCTCGACCTGGCGCCAGCGCGCGACGTTCTTCTGGTGGCCTTCCAGGCTCTCGGCGAAGGCGTGGCCGCCGGTGCCGTCGGCCACGAAGAACAGGTCCTTGGTCCGAGATGGGTTGGCGACGGCTTCGAGCGCCGCACGGCCGGGATTGGCGATCGGGCCCGGCGGCAGGCCCTCGATCACGTAGGTGTTGTAGGGGGTCGCCCGCTCGATCTCGGAGCGCTGGATGCCGCGCCCGAGGGTCCCGCGCCCGCCGACCAGCCCGTAGACGATGGTCGGGTCCGATTGCAGCTTCATCCGCTTGTTCAGGCGGTTGACGAAGACGCCGGCCACTCGCGGCCGCTCGTCGGCGCGGCCGGTCTCCTTCTCGACGATCGAGGCCAGCGTCACCATCTCGGCCGGCGTCCGCACGGGGACGTCCGCGCTGCGACGCAGCCAGATGTCGTTGAGGACCTTGCGCTGCTTCTCGCGCATCAAGGTGACGATCTGCTGCCGGCTCGCGCCGCGCTCGAACTTGTAGGTGTCGGGCAGGAGCGAGCCCTCGGGCGGAATCTCGCCGACCTCCCCGGTGAGCACGTCGTTGTCGTTCAGGCGGACCACGATCTGTTCGGAGGTCAGCCCCTCGGGAAAGGTGATCGCGTGCTGGACCTGCCGCCCCGTCGTCACGGTGTCGATCGCGTCGCTGATGCTGGCATGGGCCTTGAAGTTGTACTCGCCGGCCTTCAGCGGCGGACGGCCGCCGAAGCGGGCGGCGAACTCGAACAGCCCGACATGATCGATCACCCCCTCGCGCTTCAGGATCTCCGCGATCTCGCCGGTGCCGCTCCGGGCGGGGATCACGACCACCTTGTCGGCGGGGAGCGGGCCGGCCTCCTGCACCTGCCGCTGGAACAGGGTCAGCCCGAGCATCGCGGCGAGCGCGACCACCACGGCGAAGGTCATCAGCCCGCTGATCTTGGCGAGGAGGCCGCCGCGGCGACGTTCGGGCCGCTCGGGCGGCGGCGGGGCCGCGGTCGGCTTGATCGCCTCGTTCGGCGAACGGGGGGAGAGGCGTTGCGGCTGGGCCGGCTCGTCGTAGGCGAGCGGCTGCGGGGTGACGTGCGTCTGGCGTCGACGGAAGAACATCGGGATCCTGCTCGGGCTCGCGCCGGCTTTGGGGCTTTGGCCGGGCGCGCATGCGCGACGGGGCGGCGATCGCGAAGGATCTCCGCAGGGTACCGGAAACTACGCCCGTTTGTGGCGAAATTGCCATCCGGCGCCGCACGCGGCCTGCCTGAACCGCAGACCGGTCGATCCGCTCAACGCGGTTTCGCGCGCGGCGCCCCCGCGATCCGCGTCTGCGCCGGCTGGCAGGTCGCGCAGAAGAAGGTGGATCGCCCGGATTGCACGATCCGGCCGACCGTGCCGCCGCAGCCCTTGGTCCGGCAGGGCTCGCCGACCCGGTCGTAGACGCGGAACGCCTGCTGGAAGGCGCCCGACGACCCGTCGGTGTGGGCGTAGTCGCGAAGCGTCGAGCCGCCGGCCGCGACCGCCTCGGTGAGCACGTCGCCGATCACCCTGGCCAGCAGCCGGGCCTTCGGCGTCGCCGAGCCGTCGGCCTTGGCGAGCGTGCCGGCCGCAATCTCCGGATGAAGCCCCGCCCGGTGCAGCGCCTCGCAGACGTAGATGTTGCCCAGTCCGGCGATCAGGCGCTGGTCGAGGAGCGCGGCCTTCAGGGGCGTGATCTTGTGGC
>CAZZZJ010000607.1:0-2230 GCA_964658355.1 Beijerinckiaceae bacterium | reverse complement strand
TGATCTGCCCGACGCGTTCGGTGAGTGGAACAGCGTGTTCCGCCGCTTCAGCCGCTGGAGCCAGAAGGGCGTGTGGTGGCGCATCTTCGAGGCGATGTCGGACGATCCCGACTTCGAGTACCTGATCCTGGACTCCACCATTATCCGCGCCCACCAACATGCGGCGGGCGCGAAAAAAGGGGGCCTGGAGATCGGCCCTCGTCCGAACCGGCCCCGGATCAAGCGCTCGGCCGCTCGCGCGGCGGCCTGAGCACCAAGATCCACATGGTGGTGCGCGGGCTCGGCTGCCCGGTGCGCTTTGCCCTCACGGCCGGCCAGAAGGGTGACGCCCCACAGGCCGAGGCGCTGCTGAAGGACCTGCCGGCGGATGTGATCCTGGCCGATGCCGCCTACGACAGCGATCGGCTGCGCAAGCTCGTCTCCGATCAACGCGCGAAGGCCGTGATCCCGAACAATCCCGCGCGCGCCAGGAAGTACGATCTCGACAAGGCGCTCTACAAGGAGCGCCATCTGATCGAGTGCTGCTTTGCCAAGCTCAAGCAGTTCCGCCGCGTCGCAACCCGCTACGAAAAGACCGCCCGCAACTACGCCGCCGTCGTCACCCTCGCTGCCATCGTCCTATGGATCCGGTAACTGTCCACACAGCCTAAGGTTCGATCCGCCGCACGCCGAAGGGGGCCGACACCGGGCGCAGGCCGTCGCGGTCGATGCCGATATGGGTGACGTCGAAGACGGGGATGTCGAACGCGTGGAAACCGCGGATCGAAGCCGAAGGCGTCGGCGGAGACGGCGGGCATGTCGTCGATCGTCTGCGCGTTGCGGTCGTTCGGGAATCGGTCCAATCTCAGAAGTCGAGTCCCGGGCTTTTCAGGGCGTCCGCCTCGCGGCTGCAGAAGGCCTGGTCGGGCGCCTTGCGCGCGCCGTCCAGCACCGCGGCGAGTTCGGCCCGCGCCCGGTCGAAATCGGCCCGGAAGCCTGCATCGCCGACGAGGCTCGCGAAGATCACGGCACCGTTGGTCCGCCCGGCGGTGACGTCGCTCAGCCAGTGCACGCCGCAGACCACCCGGCTCTCGCCGTAGGCCCGGCCGCGGGCGAGGATGGCGGTGGCCTTGTCCGGCACCAGGGCGGCCATGATCAGGGCGTAGGTCCAGCCCTGCGTGGCGTGGCCGGACGGATAGCTGAAGCTGTCGGCCAGCGCCTGGGTCCGCTGCACGCAGATCGGCGCCTCGTTGCCGACGAACGGGCGCAGGCGCCGGTAATGCACCTTCGGACCGCGGGTGCCTGCGGCGATGTCGAGACGCGCGCGCTCGAACAGGGTGATCACCGCCGGCACGCGGGTCTGGTCGATGCGGGTGCCGAGCACGCAGGCGAAGGTCTCGAGGATCGCGGCCGCACCTTCGGCGACGTCGTTGGCGGCCATCTCCCAGCGGGCCGAGCCCTTCATCCCCCGCGTGGCGTTGAAGGCGGCGCGGTCGGCCGCCTCCAGGGTCGAGTGACTCGGCGGCGGCGACGGCAGGATCCGGGTGGTGTCGGGGACGTTCGCGCCGCTGAGGTAGGGCTTGTGCGCCGGCTTGTCGGGTCGGACCGGGTCGGCGGAAACGGACGGTGCCGAGGGCTCGGCGGCCGTCCGGGTCTCGGCACGGGCCGCGGGAACGAGGAGCGCGAGGAGCGCCAGGGCAGTCAGCAAACGCGGCATCGGGTCCGTCATCCACGGCGGTCGAGTCCCAAACCTTAACGCCTGGATCTTGAATGGGATACGACGGCGGCGAGACTTTCCCGATCGCGGCCCCGTGCGGGTGGGGGATTTTTCCGGAGGGGCGGGGCACCGGCGATCGGGACCGGCATGGCCGACCGCGGGGCAAAAACCGTTCTGTCAAATGTTGCGGCAGCACCGGTTGCTCCGGCCGCATCGACGTCTACAACCTTGGATCATGTTCGCGAGCACGGCCGCCGGATGAGGGCGGGCGCGGAGGAGCGGGATCAGGGTGCACGAGGACGATCCCGAGGCCGTGCCGCTGCGCCGGCGCCGCCACCGGTGCAGGCACGTCGACGTCCCAGCGCTTGTCCCAGGCGAAGTGCCGCACGACCGGGACGGGCACGGCCAGGCCGGCACGCTGCTCGGCGGCGAGGAGCGCGCGCAGCCGCCGTACCCAGACCACGATGCGCGTGGTCCCGAACAGCTGCACGGCGACCGGGACGAGCAACGCGTAGCGCAGCGCGTGCGGTGACG
>CAZZZJ010000606.1:0-2235 GCA_964658355.1 Beijerinckiaceae bacterium | reverse complement strand
CGATCAGCGCCTTCATCCGGTTCGGCCATTCGGCGGCGTCCGCGCCCGAGCAGAGCCCGCGCAGGAAGGCCAGCGATCCGATGATCTCGGACAGCCGCATCAGATCGCGGTCGTAGGGGGTTGCCTGCTCCGGCGGAGGCGCCGGCGGCTCCTTCTCGGCGGGTTTCGGCCCTTGGCGCGTCGGCGCGCGCTGCTGGGCGAGGGCGGGCGCGGATGACGCGAGCGCGAGGCAGGCGAGGGCGGCGAGGACGAAGCCCGTCGCCCGTCCTGCCGGACGGACGCGCTTTCGCAGGCAGACAGGTTCACGCAACGTGCAAACCTCGTTTCCGTCTCAAGCCCTTCATCCCGGGACGGCGCAGCGGAGCTAGGGATCGGGAGCGGTCGACAGCGCCATGGCGCGCGCAATCCGCTGTTCTGGATCCCGGGCTCGCCTTCGGCGCAACGGGATGACGGAGCGCGTGCGGATCGGGAACGATCCCGCCCGGCATCGCCCTGAGGAATGCACCTGCCGGCTTCGGCCGGAGCCGTTCGGTCCCACGGATGCGCGATTCGGGGGCGGATACGCTCATCGGTCGCCATCCGGTCGGGCGACCCCAACCTTCGCGAAGGCCTCCGCCAGCGTCTCTGCCAGGCCCGGCGTCGTCTCCAGGTCCGAGACCTCCGCAAGGGTCGCCCACCGTACGCCGAGCGCCTCGGGGCCGGCTTGCGGCTCGCCGCCCTGCCAGAGGGCGGCGTGCGGATGGACGACGTAGTGATGGCGCACGCGCCCGTCCGCGTCGCGCTGGATGATTTCGGTGGGCGACAGGACGCCGACCATCTCGGCCGTCAGGCCGACTTCCTCTTCGAGCTCGCGCAGGGCCGCGTCGGCCAGGGCTTCGCCGGCTTCGACGAGGCCGCCCGGAAGGGTCCAGACGCCGCGCATCGGCGCGTTGGCGCGGGCCGCCAGCAGCACGCGGTCGCCACGGATCACGGCGATCGAGGCCCCGACGAAGGGCCGCAGCGGAAACAGTCTCGCCTCGGCCTCGCTCACGGCTTCGTCCGATCCGGCGCGACGACCGCGATGCGACCGTCGGACAACCCGATCAGTACGTGGGCCTGCTTTCCGCGGCCGAGCGCCGCGACGCCGAACGCGGCGGGCGCGGGCAGCGCGACCCGCGCACGCTCACGCATCCCGTCCTTCAGGGTCACCAGGGCGAGCGCCGAGCGGTCGGCGATGGGCAAGGCCAGCTCCGACGGCCCGGCACCGTCGGGATCGATCGCGGCGGCGAGATCGACATCGTTCGCGCCGGCCGAATAGCCCGCCGCCTCGCCGATGAGCGTGAGCGCGTCCGTCGAGGGCGTCCAGAGCTGGAGCCGGCCCTCTTTCGCGAGGATTGTGGCGACCTGCGGCGATCCGGCTCCCATGAAATCGGCCACCGCCGCGATCCTGAGCGGCGCACCGTCCTGGGGCGGCGTCCGCGCGGCGACGGCCCAGTCACCGACACCGGACCGGGTGATCAGCGCGAGGCCGGCGCGTTCGTCCCCCTGAAGCGTCGCCGCGACGAAGGCCGAGCGGCCGGCCAACCGGAGGGCACGGGGTCGGGTGGGGGCGAAGACCGCGTCCGGCCCCGCCGCGACCGTCACGGTCGAGACCGGCACCGGTTTCGGGTCGCCGCCCATCGCCACCGGCTGGCGCTCGCGGATGGTGAGCCCGGCGGCGGCCGGCGCGGCCTTCGTCATCGCCCGCGTCGATCCCGTGAGGTAGGCGCTCACCGCGCCCGACAGGGCGCGGCGCGAGCCCGGCAAGGCTCCACGCGGGGTCTCCGTCGTGGCGAGGCCCTCCACCGCCTCGGCTCCGAGGAGCGTGGTGCGGATCGCGCCGTCGACGAGGCCGAGCGCGGCACCGCCGGCCTTGCCCCAGACCACCACGAGGGGCGCGCTCTCCTCCTCACCGGCCTCCGGCGCCGCCGAAGCCGCCTTCGGCTGGCCGAGGGTGATCAGCCCGGACGTCGCCACGGCGACGGCGACCTCGCTTCGCGGCCCGCGCATTGCGGTCGCCTCGAACGGCAGGTCGAGGATCGTGACCGTCGGTTCTGCGGCGGCGGGCGTTGCGGCGAGGACGACGACGAGCGACCAGCACGATAGCCGGTCAGACATGCTGTCCGCCGTTGATGTGAAGCTCGGCGCCGTTCACATAGGAGGACGCCTCGGTGCACAGGAAGTAGATCGCCTTGGCGACCTCGTCGGGCGTGCCGA
>CAZZZJ010000605.1:0-2238 GCA_964658355.1 Beijerinckiaceae bacterium | reverse complement strand
CGCTCGAACAGGTCCCAGGACGGCATCGAGACGACGCGCGCCTTCACGCCCTCCGCCGCCAGGCTCTCGTAGGCCTGGAGGCAGAGCTGCACCTCGGACCCTGAGCCGATCAGGATGACCTCGGGCGTCACGTCGCCGCCGGCGAGCACGTAGCCGCCCTTGGCGACGCCCGACGCGCTCGCGAACGTCTTGCGGTCGATCGTCGGCAGGGGCTGGCGCGAGAGGGCCAGCACCGCCGGCTGGTCCTTCAGCGAGAAGATCACCCGGTAGGCTTCCGCGACCTCGTTGGCGTCGGCCGGGCGCAGGGTCACGAGGCCGGGGATGCAGCGCAGCGAGAGCAGCTGCTCCACCGGCTGGTGGGTCGGCCCGTCCTCGCCGACGCCGATCGAGTCGTGGGTGTAGATGTGGAAGATCGGCAGTTCCATCAAAGAGGCGAGCCGCACCGCCGGGCGCATGTAGTCGACGAAGACCAGGAAGGTCGCGCCGTAGGCCCTGAGGCCCGAGAGCCCGAGCCCGTTCACGATCGAGCCCATGGCGTGCTCGCGCACGCCGAAATGGATGTTGCGGCCGCCCGGCTCGAACGGGGTGAGCGAGCCCGCGCCCTCGAAGGTGAGGTTCGACTTGTTCGACGGCGCGAGGTCGGCCGAGCCGCCGAGCATGAACGGCACGTGCTGGGCGATGGCGTTCAGCACCTTGCCGGAGGATTCGCGGGTGGCGATCCCCTTGGCGTCGGGCTCGAAGACCGGAATGTCACGATCCCAACCGTTCGGCAGCCGGCCTTCGAAGAAGGCGTCGAGCGCTTCCGCGTGCTCGGGGTCGGCCGCCTTGGCGGCGCTCAGGAACCCCTGCCACTGGTCGTAGAACTCGGCCCCGCGCTTGCCGATGTTGTCGGCGAAATTCTGCTGCACGCCGTCGGGCACCAGGAACACCGCATCCTCCGGCCAGCCGTAGGCACGCTTGGCGCCCCTGACCTCGTCCTCGCCGAGCGCGTCGGAGTGGGCCTTCGACGTGTTCTGCTTCTTCGGGGCGCCGAAGCCGATGATCGAGTTGACGATGATGATCGTCGGCCGGTCGCTCGACTGCAGGAAGGTCTCGAGGGCGTGCGCGATCGCGGGGACGTCGTTGGCGTCGGCGACGCGCAGCACCTGCCAGCCGTAGGCGAGGAACCGGGTCGCGACCTCCTCGCCGAAGGCGAGCTCGGTGTGGCCCTCGATGGTGATGGTGTTGTTGTCGTAGATCCAGCACAGGTTCGACAGGCGCAGGTGGCCCGCGATCGAGGCGGCCTCGGAGGCGACGCCCTCCATCAGGTCACCGTCCGAGCAGATCGCGTAGACATTGTAGTCGAACAGCGGCAGGTCGGGCCGATTCAGGTGCTCGCCCAGGTAGCGCCCCCCCATCGCCATGCCGACGGAGTTCGCCACGCCCTGGCCGAGCGGCCCGGTGGTGGTCTCGACGCCGGTGGTGAAGTGGTATTCCGGGTGGCCCGGGGTGCGGCTGTCGAGCTGGCGGAACGTCTTGATGTCGTCGAGCGTCACGGCCGGCGCGTTGCCGCCATCCTTTTCCGCGACGTTGGCGAGATGCAGGAGCGCATAGAGCAGCATCGAGGCATGGCCGCAGGAGAGCACGAACCGGTCGCGGTTCGGCCAGTGCGGATGCGCCGGATCGTAGCGCAGGTAGCGGTTCCACAGGGTGTAGGCGACCGGCGCGAGCGCCATCGGTGCGCCGGCATGCCCGGAATTCGCCTTCTGCACCGCATCGATCGCCAGCGTGCGGATCGTGTCGATCGAGAGCTTGTCGATCTCGGAAAGCGCCGTCTTGGGCGCGGTGTCTGCTCCGCTCATGGTCTCGTCTTTCCCGTTGTCGTCAATGCGGCGCGGCACCGGTCGCGACCGCGCGCGGGTTGCGCGCGCCCGATCTCCGACCGGCCTCCGCAACCGGATCGTCCGCGCCGCCGCCCCGCTCCTTCGCGGGCCCCTCGGCCCGGCTGTAATTGAGGATGGTGTTCACGAGCGCAACATGCGTGAACGCCTGCGGGAAGTTGCCCACCAGCCTCTGGGCCCTCCCGTCGTACTCCTCGGACACGAGGCCGAGATCGGTGCAGATCCCGATCAGGCGCTCGATCAGGGCGTGCGCCTCCGCGCGACGCCCGAGGCCGATCAGGTTGTCGACATACCAGAACGTGCAGGGCAGGAAGGCGCCCTCGTTGCCGGGCAGGCCGTCCGTATCCTGGCCGCGCGT
>CAZZZJ010000604.1:0-2258 GCA_964658355.1 Beijerinckiaceae bacterium | reverse complement strand
TGGCGATCGTGTTCGGCGCTTCGGCCATCGCCGACCGGCGCGACGTGATCCCGGCCGGGATCGAGGCCGCCGGCGGCGCGGTGATCCATTTCGGCATGCCGGTCGATCCCGGGAACCTGCTGCTGCTCGGAGCCTGCGGGGACGTCCCGGTGATCGGCGCACCGGGCTGCGCCCGCTCGCCCAAGGAGAATGGGTTCGACTGGGTGTTGCACCGCCTCCTCGCCGACCTGCCCGTTACCCGCGCCGACATCGTCGCCATGGGCGTCGGCGGCTTGCTGATGGAGATCGTCTCGCGGCCGCAGCCGCGATCGGGCGAGCCGAGCGCCGCCGACGATGCCTGACATTCCCGTCGCCGCGGTCTTGCTCGCGGCCGGGCGCGGCACGCGGTTCGGTTCCGATCCGAAGCTGCTCGCGAACCTCGACGGCAAGCCGTTGGTGCGCCACGCCGCGGAAGCCGCGCTCGCCTCCATTGCCCGTCCGCTCGTCGTCGTGCTCGGGGCGCATGCCGGCGCGGTGCGCGCGACTCTCCACGGGCTCGACTTGGCGTTCGCGGAGAATGCCGAATTCGCCGCCGGCCTCTCCACCTCCCTGCGGACGGGATTGGACGCGCTGCCCGAAGGGACCGTCGCGGCGGTGATCCTCCTCGGCGACATGCCACGCGTGACGCCCGCACAGATCGATCGCCTCGCGATCGCCTACCGCGCAGCCGAACGACCCCTCTCCGCCATCGTGCCCGTAGTCGAGGGGCGCCGCGGCAATCCGGTCCTGCTCGATCGGTCCGTGCTCGCCGCTGGCCTCGCGACCTTGACCGGCGACCACGGGGCCGGCCCGCTGCTGAAGGGGCGCACCGACGTGCTGGAGGTTCCGGGCGAGCCCGGCACGGCGCTCGACGTCGACACCCCGGCCATGCTGGCGCGGCTTTAAATTGTCAGCCCTTCTTCGCCTCGCCTCGGCAACGATCCGAACAGTACCGCACCTCGTCCCAGACCCGCTCCCATTTCTTGCGCCATGCGAAGGGACGCCCGCATTGGGCGCAGAGCTTGGTCGGCAGGTCGCCCTTGCGAACCATCCTGCCGCCGCCGTTCTTACCCGCGCGGTCTTTGGCCATGCCGGTCAGCGCCCGATCTGATCGGCTTCGGCCAAGGCCACCGGCGACCAGCGCGTGATCTGGATGAAGCCGTCGCGCGCCGCGACCACGATATGGCGCCGATGCCGGTGCACGACGGTGCCAGGGGCGTGCCTGTGGTCTTCGCGCCAGCCGCCGGCCTCTGCGACGTAGACCCGGTTGTCTCCGAGCCGTGCCAGCGTCTCGATCGACCCGAAGGCACGGATACGGCGCAGGATCGCCGCGACGTCCGCGCGGAAATCGATGGTGCGGTCGGCATCGCTCGCGCGGGCCCAGTACGTGCCGTCGCCCTGCGGCTCCGGTCGCCGCCAGCGCGCCGGCAGCTCGCGGCCGATCGGTCCGATGGCCAGCCGCCGCGCCGCCATCTGGCACTTGGCCAGCAGCGTCTCGTGATCCTCCAGGGGGTCGAGCGGAAACAGGTCCTGGGCGAGGATGTCGCCGGTGTCGAAGCCTTCCTCGGCGAGCACATGGGCCGTCACGCCCCAGGTCTCGTAGGCTTCCTCAACCGCACGGAAGAGCGGGTAGGGGCCGCGCCCGGTCGGCAGCGGCGAGGGATGGACGTTCAGGCCGAAGGCCGCCCGGGTGCGCCATCCGGTGATCAGCCAGGGATAGCCCGCGACCACCAGAGCCCAGTCGCGGCCGTGGGCGGCGTTCAGCGCGTCGAGGTCCGAGGCGCGCAGACGCGAGAGCTGGATCGGCAGCCGCAATTGCCGCGCGCGGGCCACGACCACGTCGTTGTGGTCGTAGAGCCCATCGCAGGGACGGGTGAACAGCTTGATCGGGGTCCAGCCGGCCTCGATCAGGCCCTCGAACACGCCGCCGAGGAAATCGATGCCGGCGAAGGCGAATTTCATGAGTCGGGATTCTCCGGCAGTCTGGCAGGGATGCGACCTTGTGGAGCGGCCGCGCCGGGCCGCGCCGACTCCTCCGTCCTCGGCACCGCCTTAGCTTGATCTTGTCGCATCGTCTCCGCCGACAAGGGGGACGTTCGGCGTCACGGCGCGGGAGCGAGCATGCAACGGGTTCTGATCTACGGCGGCACGGGCGGCATCGGCCGGGCGACGGCGGAGGCGCTCCGCCATCGCGGTTTCGGCCTGCACCTCGCGGCCCGAGACCGGGATCGCCTCGAAGC
>CAZZZJ010000603.1:0-2266 GCA_964658355.1 Beijerinckiaceae bacterium | reverse complement strand
GTGCGGGTGCCCGGCGTCACCAAGCTGCCCGACGGAACCTATGCCGGGCTCGATCCACAGGTGTCGCTGCAGGAGACGGTCGCGCGGCGTGCCGACATCGTCCTGCGAACCGCTCGGGATTTCCGGCCGAACCTGCTGATCGTCGACAAGGAACCCACGGGCTTCCACGGCGAGATGCTGCCGGCCCTGGAGCATCTGCGCGGCCGCGACTGCCGCGTGGTGCTGGGCCTGCGCGACGTCCTCGACGCGCCCGAGCGCGTCGCGCAGGAATGGGAGCGCAAGGGCGCCTCGGAGGCGACCCGTCGCTTCTACGACGAGATCTGGATCTACGGCCTCTCGCGGATCCACCGGCCCCTCGCCGCGCTCCCCGTCGGCGCGGAGTTCGCCGACCGGACGACCTATACCGGCTATCTCCGTCGCGCCGCACCCCGTCCCCGACCCGACCGGGCCGAGCCCAATGTCGCGGCCGAGCCGTTCATCCTGGTCACCCCCGGCGGCGGCGGCGATGGCGACGGCCTGATCGACTGGGTGATCTCGGCCTACGAGGCCGATCCCGGCATCCCGCTTCCGGCGCTGATCGCCTTCGGGCCCTTCCTCGCCCCCGAGAGCCGGGCGGCGTTCCTGAGCCGGATCGCGAAACGGCCGGGCCGACTCTCGGCGATCACCTTCGACAGCGAGATCGAACTGCTGATGGAGAAGGCCCACGGCGTGGTGGCGATGGGCGGCTACAACACGTTCTGCGAGATCCTGTCCTTCGACAAGCGGGCCGTGCTGGTCCCGCGCACCCATCCTCGGCGGGAGCAGGAGATCCGCGCTCTCGCCGCCGAAGGCCTCGGCCTCGCCCGCACCGTGCTGGAGGCGGATGGGCGCGACCCTCTGCGCATGGCGGCGGCCCTGCGTACCCTGCCCGACCAGGCGCGACCGTCGCGCGCGATGATCCCGGACCTGCTCGGCGGCCTCGATCGCATCACGGCGCGCGTCCGCGCGCTGAACGCCGCGCCGGCCCTCGCGCTGGGCGACGCACCGTGACGGATGCCCGCATCGCGATCGTGCTGAAGGGCTATCCGCGGCTGTCGGAGACCTTCATCGCGCAGGAAATCCTGGCCCTCGAGGGCCGCGGCCTCGCGCTGGCGATCTGGTCTCTCCGCCGCCCGACCGACGCGAGCCGCCACCCGATGCATGCGGCGATCGCCGCGCCGGTCTCCTACCTTCCCGAATACCTGCGCGCGGCGCCACTCCGGGTGCTGGGTGCGCTGATCTGGAGTCTCGGTCGCCGACGGCTTGCGGCTTTGCTTCTGCAATTCGCGGGGGACCTGCTGCGCGATCCGACGGCCTCGCGGATCCGCCGCCTCGGACAGGCCCTGGTGCTGGCCCGGGAGCTGCCCGACGCGGTCCGGCATCTGCACGCGCATTTCCTTCACACTCCGGCCAGCGTCGCCCGCTACGCCGCATTGCTGACCGGACGAAGCTGGAGCTTCTCCGCCCATGCCAAGGACATCTGGACCACGCCGGATCGGGAGCTCTGCGAAAAACTCTCCGACGCGGCCTGGGGGGTGACCTGCACGCGTGACGGGCTCGGGCGATTGCGGTCGGTCTCGAACCGAGCCGAGGCTCCGCTTCCCGATGAGCGCGGCGTCTCGCAACACGGCCGCGTCGCCCTGGCCTATCACGGCCTCGACCTCACCCGGTTTCCGGGGCCGCCCGCCCGCCCGGACCGCGACGGCACGGATGCCGACGACCCGATCCGGATCCTCTGCGTCGGGCGCCTCGTCGGGAAGAAGGGGCACGACGACCTGATCGACGCGTTGGCGGCCCTGCCTAGCACCCTGAATTGGCGTCTCGACCTGATCGGCGGCGGCGAGCTCCGGGACGACCTGACCGCCCGCGTCGCGGAACGTGGGCTCGGTCGGCGCATCGCCTTCCACGGTGCGCTGCCCCAGCCCGAAGTGATCGCGGCGATGCAGGCAGCCGACCTGTTCGTGCTTCCGACCAAGCCCGCGCCCTCGGGCGACCGCGACGGCTTGCCGAACGTCCTGATGGAAGCCGCCTCGCAGGCGCTGCCGATCCTCGCAACCGCCTTTGCCGGCACGCCCGAGTTCATCACCGACGGCGTCGAGGGATGCCTGGTCGCCCCAGGCGATCCCGCAGCGTTGTCGGCGGCGATCCTCCGGCTGGCCGCCGATCCGGTGCGGCGCCGCGACTTCGCGGATGCCGCCCGCGCGCGGCTGCTCGCCGACTTCTCGCTCGATGCCGGCATCGACCTGAT
>CAZZZJ010000602.1:0-2277 GCA_964658355.1 Beijerinckiaceae bacterium | reverse complement strand
ATTCGGACGGTCGGCGTCGTTGGATGGTGGCTTCACGGCCGTTGTCTCTCCCGTCTCGACGTCCTGCGCACGGCGGTTTCGCCGGGTGCCCCGATCTTCCGTTCCCGCGCCCCCGCGCCGCCTCGTCCGGCGCGAACGACACCTCCCTATCACCCCCGGCTCCGCCCGGGCGAGACCCGAAACGACGGTGGATCGGCGATGTCAGGACAGGCCCGCGAGGAGGTCGTCCTCCCGCGGTCGTCCCGCGACGAAATGGGCCGCCACCCCGGCTTGGTCCAGGGCTACGGCCACGTCGTCCGACAGGCAGTAATGCCTCAACGCGCGGAAAGCTCCGCCGTGTCCGGCCGCTTCCGACAATCGATGCGCCACCGCCGCGCTCCGGCGGGAATAATGCAGGACCGCGTCGAGGCCGCCTTGCGTCGCGGCGAGGGCCGCGAAGACCGGGTCGGGCAGATGGGGCACGGCTTCGGCCGCGTAGGCGACGTGCGTCTCCACCGCGTAGCCGGCGGTCTCGAGGGTGGCCACCGGCTCCGCCTTGCGTTCGGCGCCCGCCACGTGGAGCAGGCGCGCGCCGGGCGCGAGCGACCGTCGCACCAGGACGGCGAGGGCGGCGGCGTCGCCGGTCCCGATCGCCACCGCCCCGAGCCGGGCCTCGGCGAGGGCGGCCGTGCGCGGGCCGACGGCGAAGACCGGGATCCCGCGCAGGGCGTCGGCCGCGGTCGTCGCGAGAACGGCGTCGAGCGCGTTCGCGCTGGTGAGGATCAGCCCGTCGAAGGAGCCCTGCGGCAGGGGCGCGCCGGTGGGGCGCACCACCAGCACCGGTGCCACGAGCGGCACGTGGCCGAGGGCGGCGAGGCGCGCCCCGGTGCGTGCGGCGCCGGGCTCCGGCCGGGCCACCCAGATCCGCACGGCCTCAACCGTCCAAGCTGAGGCGGATGCGGTGCTGGGCGGTGCCGCCGGGCGCGAGCAGGCGCTGCGCGTCGCGCGCGGAGAGTTCGCCCGAGAAGCCGGCCCAGTCGGCATGCCCGGTCCAGGCTTCGAGCGAGAGGAACGGCGCCGTCGGCTTCGTCCAGACCGCGAGGTGCGGGAAGTCCTCGACCTCCATCCGGATCGCCCGTCCCCCTGGCCCGGTGAACCGCATCGTCCGGCTGCGCGCGTTTCGGAACACCAGCGCCTCGGTGAAGAGCGCCGGGTCGAGCGGCAGGATGTTGCCCTCCATGGCGATCGGCCGCTCCTCGCGCAGCAGCAGGCCGCCGGGGCCGACCTCGGGGACGCGGGGCCGCTCGGCCTGCTCGAACGCCACGGCATAGCCACCGCCAACCTCCCGCGTCCCGCCGGCGAACGGCCAGGGGAAGGCGGGGTGGAAGCCGATTCCGTAGGGCAGGGCCGTGTCGCCCGGGTTGTGCACGGCGACCGCGAAGTCGAGACCGGCGGCGCGCACCTGCGCGGCGATGTCGAGGCGGAACGGAAAGGGATAATGCGTCAGCGTCTCGGCCGTCTCGATGAGGCGCAGGGTGACCGCGTCATCGGCCCGCTCCACCACCGCGAAGGGCAGGTCGCGGGCGAAGCCGTGTTGCGCCATCGGATAGGTGCGGTCCCCGACCCGCACCCGTCCGCCGGCCGAGGCGCCGACGACCGGGAAGAGCCAGGGTGCGTGCCGGTTCCAGTGCTCCGGATCGCCGCTCCAGAGGTATTCCGCGCCCCCCACGATCCATGAGACCGGTTCGGCGCCGATCGGCGCGACGGTCGCGGTGGTGCCGTCGGCGGCTTTCAGGAGGATCGAATCGGACATGGAAGCGCTCTCCGGGGTGGCGGCGGGTTCTTCGCGAAGGAGATCGTATCCCCTGACGCGCCCTTCGCTTCCTCGCAGAGGGCGGGCGGGGCAAGCGGTGCGTCGTCGCTCGCGGGTGCGTTCACGCGGCCGCCCCCAGATGCTGCGTCACCGCATGGAGCGGGCCGGAGGCGACGAGGCGGCCATCCTCCAGCACGTGGACCGTGTCGGCGGCCTCGAGACTGGTCAGGCGGTGGGCGATCATGATCAGCGTGCGCTGGCCGGCCAGGGCGGAGAGCGCGGACATCACCGCGCCCTCGGTCTCGCCGTCCAAAGCCGAGGTCGCCTCGTCGAACACAATCACGTCGGGGTCGTGATAGAGCGCGCGGGCGATGCCGATGCGCTGGCGCTGGCCGCCGGAGAGGCGCGCGCCGCGCTCGCCGACGCGGGCATCGTAGCCCTCGGGCAGGGCGGCGACGAAGTCGTGGGCGCCGGCGAGCCGCGCC
>CAZZZJ010000601.1:0-2280 GCA_964658355.1 Beijerinckiaceae bacterium | reverse complement strand
TGGTCGAGTTCGCCACCGGCATCCCGCAGCTCCTCAAGGGCGAGGTGACGGAGAACGTCGGCACCCGCGTCGACAGCCATTCCCTGCGCCAGCCGCTCGGCGTGGTCGCCGGCATCACGCCGTTCAACTTCCCCGTCATGGTGCCGATGTGGATGTTCCCGGTCGCGCTCGCCTGCGGCAATTGCTTCGTGCTGAAGCCGTCCGAGCGCGACCCCTCCGCCGCGCTGCTGGTGGCGGCCTGGCTCAAGGAGGCGGGTCTGCCGGACGGCGTGTTCAACGTGGTCCACGGCGACAAGGCGGCGGTCGACGCCCTCCTGCACCATCGCGACGTCGCGGCGGTGAGCTTCGTCGGCTCGACGCCGATCGCCCGCACCATCTACGCCACGGCGACGGCCAACGGTAAGCGCGCCCAGTGCCTGGGCGGGGCGAAGAACCACATGATCGTCATGCCGGATGCCGACATGGACCAGGCGGTCGACGCCCTGATGGGCGCCGCCTACGGCTCCGCCGGCGAGCGCTGCATGGCGATCTCGGTGGCCGTGCCCGTGGGCGAGAAGACCGCCGACGCGCTGATCGAACGCCTGATCCCGAAGGTGCGCGCCCTCAAGGTCGGGCCCGGCACCGATCCGGACTCGGAGATGGGCCCTCTCGTCACGCGGGTCCACCGCGACAAGGTGAGCGGCTACATCGATGCCGGCGTGGCGCAAGGCGCCGAGCTCCTCGTGGACGGGCGCGGCCTGAGCCTGCAGGGCTACGAGGGCGGCTACTTCCTCGGCGGCACCCTGTTCGATCGGGTCACGCCGGACATGTCGATCTACAAGGAGGAGATCTTCGGGCCCGTGCTCGCGGTGACGCGTGCGCCGGACTACGCCACGGCCGCGCGGCTGATCAACGAGCACGAATTCGGCAACGGCACCGCGATCTTCACCCGCGACGGCGACGCGGCGCGCGAGTTCGCCCACCAGATCGAGGTCGGCATGGTGGGCATCAACGTGCCGATCCCGGTGCCGATGGCGTTCCACTCCTTCGGCGGCTGGAAGGCCTCGCTGTTCGGCGACCACCACATGCATGGCCCGGAGGGGGTGCGCTTCTACACGCGCCTGAAGACCATCACGACCCGCTGGCCCACCGGCATCCGCGCCGGCGCCGACTTCGTCATGCCCACGATGGAGTGAGCGCGGGCGCGGGCACGGCGCCTGCGCGACCGGGATCGGGCCTGTGCGAGGCCCGAGGCCGGCACGCCTCGGACCGCTTCGGCGGACGTTGCTCTACCGCGCATCCTGCGGGAGAGCCTGCGCGGCGGCGTCCGGCGCGGCAAGCCGCCGACGCGGGAGCAGCTTGGCCGCCGCGATCAGGCCGATCTCGGCGGCGACGAGCGCGATCGAAACGCGGAAACCGAGGTCGAGCGGGTCGGAGCCGGTCTCGCGGAGGGCATGGCCCAGGACCAGGAACGGCGTGTTCCAGACGAGGATACCGGCGCCGGCGGCGGTGGCGAACGAGGCCGGGCGCAGCCGGAGCACGCCGGCCGGCAGGGCCAGATAGATCCGCGCGACCGGGACCGTCTGCCCGACCAGCGTCACCCAGAAGCGGTTGCGGCGGTAGGCGTCCGCGAGCTTCGCGTAGGCCGGCGGCCGGAACAGCACGTACGTGCCGTATCGCGCGACGGCGCGTTCGACGCGACCCTCGCCGAGCCCGCGCCCGATCCCGTACCAGCACAGGGAGGCGGTGAGCGACCCCGCCCCGGTGGCGAGGATGGCGGACAGGAGGGCGATGTCGTCCGCCACACTCATCCCGAACAGCATCAGCATGATGTAGGACGGAACGATCGGGATGAACTTTTCCGCGAATGCGGCCGCGAAGAACCCCGGGACACCGAGGGTCACGAAGAGCGGGAGAAGCGCCGAGGGTTCCATGAGCGTCAGCCCGCGAACGGACGGCGCGAGAGCCGGTAGACGGTGGCCGGCGGGATGTTCCGGATCGTCCGTCCGATGCGGGTCGCTTCCAAGCCGAGCGCATCGAGCAGCGGATCCGGCACCGAGCAGCGCTTGCCGTACGTGTAGAGGAAGAACGCCCCGTCCGGCCGCAGGTATCGGAAGGCTCCGTGCAGGATCGCGGCGACCTTGCGTTCGTCCATGTTCAGCAGACCGAGGCCGCAGACGACCGCTCCGACCGACCCGTTCGGGAAAAGCAAATGCCGATCGAGCGCGGCCGCGTCCATCCACAAGACCCGGGCCTGCGGGAAACGCATCTGCAGCAGCCGGGCGAAGTCCGAGCCGTACT